>JBHJNX010000082.1:0-3277 GCA_050330335.1 Pleurocapsa sp.
TCAAAACTAGCTTCCCTTACCTTACGTAGCAGCGTTGATAGCCCTACCGACACTAGGATCAATAGCAAGACTGAGATAACCGTCAATTGCCAGGACAACAGTAACATTGAGATCACAAAGACTAACAAAGTTTCTGCCTTGGTCAGTAAAGTAGAAAGTGTCATCAAAGCCATCATAATTTGGCGAATTTCACCAGTCAGACTGTTGATTAAATTTCCCGAACGAGTCTTGCTAAAGTAAGCCAGAGAAAGTGCTTGCAGCTGTTCAAAAATCCGCAGGCGCAGCCGATACCCTAAATTAACTTGAGCCAGAAAACTATAAAGCTGTCCATAATAGGTAAAGCCC
Source organism: Pleurocapsa sp. (assembly GCA_050330335.1). Classification (GTDB taxonomy): domain Bacteria; phylum Cyanobacteriota; class Cyanobacteriia; order Cyanobacteriales; family Xenococcaceae; genus Waterburya. The sequence goes on from JBHJNX010000082.1 coordinate 346, forward strand.
AGTCGTAATAGGGTTGTCAGAAAAATTAAACCCGTAATTCGATAAAGTCTTTCAGTGGCAGGAGCATTAATTGCCAAAACCCAGATATCAATCCAATCAATTCCCGTTTGAATTGGTGCTGCATTAGGATTAGTAAAACTTTGGATGAAAGAGAGGATGAAACCAACCCCAAATCCTTCAAAAGCTGCTGCCAGTAACGTAAACGCGACGGCTAATATAGTAATCCCCCGAAAGTATTTAAACTCTCGCAGAATAAAATAGTTATCTCGCCAGAAGCTGGTAGCTTTGAGAAGCTTGCGGATTGCTGTGGGAGTTTTGATACGCATATAGGTTTATTAGACAATTTTTAGATACTTACTTGCTTCGCGTGCCGATTACACGGGCGGGTACACCAACGGCGATCGCATTATCTGGTATATCTCGATCGACCACAGTACCAGAGCCAATTACCGCACCTTTGCCAATGCGTACTCCATCTAAGACGATCGCACCATGACCTAACCAGACATCATCGTCTACAACAATACCTTTTTTGCTTGGTAATGTTTGGTTTTGAATCAGTCCATCAGGTGTAATGTTACGCTCGCCAAGATAAAATCCACAGTTTGGGGCAATTTGTACGCCACAGCCAATTTGAATTGGTGCTTGGTATGCCGAAAACTGGCAACGGGGTTGAATATGAGTATCCGAACCAATCTTCAGATTGCCGCCATCACCAGTCTGAATACAGATATCATTATGCAAATAAACGCGATCGCCTAGCTTTACTGAACCGCCATGACAATCCTCAAAAATGCTAACGCGATCGCCAATAAAAATATTTGCTCCTAACTGTAAATTACTATGAGCAATAGTTGCGCTAGGGGCAATATAACCAGCCTCGTAGTAACGAGCCAAAGTACGACGCATTTTATAGGGCGGGGCTAACCAAGTTGCCAACCAGGTAGTAATTCTGCCCCAATAGCCCAATCCAGCAAAGCGCAGCCAAAAGTATGACCAGGTAGTTGCGATTACCGTTTTGATTCCTTTAGCTTGCCAAAGTTGCCAAAAACGCTGCCAGATATTAAATCGAGACAGTTTGATTAAATTCATGAGCCAAGTTTAATCGGGTTTATAAAATTGAATGTTCAATATTTTAATTCCAGCCAAAATCCACCCCTAACAGTTCGTATAATCTTTGGTTATGAGGCTGAAAATATTCAATTAAATGTTTTCTGGTGTTAGGTTTGATCTTTTGGCAGTAGCGATTATCGTTGTATTTCTGATATTTTTTGGGCGACCAATCAGGTAGTTTTAAGAAATTAAGCACCTGTTTAAATATTGCTTCTGGACGGTCGAAAAAATCTTCACTTCTTAAAATTAACAACTGTTGTTTATTAAACAGCTTTAACCAATTTTTAAGCTGCTCGGCATAAAGACCTGAAGATAGATAAGTATAGTTATAGGCTGGACTACTTTTAAGACCTAATTCCTGACTTTCATGTTCTAGTTGCTTAACTCTTAAATCTTCTTGGGCGATCGCCTCTTCAAAAGAAAGGTTTTCTCTGCCAATCCTTTTGGTGTGATGATAGTGGGAGTAGGCTCGATCCACGGGGTTTCTCAGCAAGGCAATCAGCTTGACATCAGGTAGTGTTTCAGCGATTCTTTGGGGAGCTTGAGGATGACAAATATAGCTAGCGGTTGCTTCTCCTGTGATTAAATCTTGTGAATCTAATTTGGGTAATGATATGGGAAAAAAACTTTTATACCACAGGCTACCTCTAGCAAAATGAATATTAAAATAAGAAATTTCTTTCCAGGTTGGCGCACCAATATTAGGATGTCCGCTCAAGTAATGAAACAGAGAAGTCGTGCCACATTTTTTCGCTCCAATAATTATAAAGCTGGGCATAATTCTCATCGGGCTGGTAACAATTCTACCTGACTTATTAAATACTCTTTCAACTAATTTAAGATCCATATCAACTCGTTTTTTGCTTATATTTCAGGCTATTTTGAACATTTGATTTTTCTTTTTCCACCGAATTATTGATAGCTTTATCTAAAACCTGCTCGACAACCTCTTGATACCGAGTTGTGTTAAAGGTATTCAGGACTTTTTGGCGAGTTTGTTCCCAGTCCACAAGATTAGCTGCACCGTCGGCAATTGTGAGAATTGATTCAGCGATCGCTTTAGGGGTAGCCTCGCAAGTCCACAGGTCTATTTTTGGCTCAAAAAACTCTTTTAAAGCGGGAGACTTCATGGTTAAAGTGGGTATTCCCATGGAAAGTGCTTCAATTAATTTATTGGGAACGGTATTATAGGCTTTATCTGTATTGCCAAAGATGCCTAATGCCAGATCGCAATTATCTATGAGATATTTTGGTAAAGAATTATCAGCAAAGCTTAAATCTTTTCTTAGAAAAACATAATCTTCAAGTTGCTCTAGCTTAATTTTTTCGGCATAGGTAGTAAATAAATCGTTATCTACACCAAACAAGTTACAGGTAAACTTGACTTTGTTTGTCTGCAAAATTTTCATTGCTGGTAAGATATTTTCTAATCCATGTAGGGGAATAAATGTTCCCCACCAGCAAATGTTCAAGTTACCATCTTGTTGAAATTTTCTTTGATGGACTAACCGAGAAACATTAAAATTAGGGGCAATAAAAACTTTTTCTTGAGCAATTTCAATATTTAGTAACTTTTCCCAGTAAGTAAGTTCATGGCTAGCTGTATGAACCAGAAAATCAGACTTAGTTAATGCCAAGACATCTTTTTTAAACATTGCTTCGGCTTGTTTACTACCAGCTTTAATCTGCTTTCCTTTTAAGATTTTTCTATCCTTAACAAAAGTATCGTAGATTGAGATATACATTTCTACAACTAGTTTTTTGCGAAAAGTGTTGGTCGCCCAAACAGCACTTTTGATAAATCTGCTGTTCATGGGAG
>JBHJNX010000083.1:0-19443 GCA_050330335.1 Pleurocapsa sp.
AATAAATTATCGTTACGTCTGTCAAAAGGAAGATGTTCGCAATAAAGTGAGATGCAATTCAATTAATATTCTGTTACCGTTAAAGTTGAAGAAGCTGTTACTAACACCAGAATTACGTCTTAAGATAGATGTTTAATTGAGGAAAAAACCTTAGCTTTAAACAGAACTAAAAAGATTTTGTCATTGTTTTGAGCCATCGGCACATCTTTAGCTGAATCAAATCGAGAAGATTAGAATTAGAGTTTATGCAGGAGTCGGATAATACTCATCAACTCCCTCAAGGTAAGATCGTTGCTATTCGCAGTAGTGTGATCGATATTAGTTTTGAAGGACGACCACCAGAATTGTATAGCCAGTTAACAGCAGGTGAAGATGGTGAAATTATTATTGAAGTAGCCAACCATTTGGACTCCCATACAGTACGGGGAATTGCTCTAACCCCGGTCGCAGGTTTAGCAAGAGGAGCTAAGGTAATCAACACTGGTAAACCTTTACAAGTTCCAGTAGGAGAAAGAACCCTTGGTCGAGTTTTTAACGTTTTTGGTAAGACTATCGATGGCAAAGAAGAAATTACTGGCGGAGAATGGCGATCGATTCATCAACCACCTTTAGCCCTTCAGCAAAGGTCTACTACTTCAGAAATTCTAGAAACGGGAATTAAAGCCATAGATGTGCTAGCACCTCTAGAACGAGGCGGGAAGGCAGGTTTGTTTGGTGGTGCAGGGGTGGGTAAGACGGTTTTAATTACGGAAATGATTCACAATATCGTGAGTCAGTATGAAGGTATCAGTCTTTTCTGCGGAATTGGAGAACGCAACCGCGAAGCCGAAGAATTGTATCGGGAGATGCAGGAAGCAGGGGTGTTAGATAATACCATTATGCTGTTCGGGCAGATGGATGAACCTCCGGGGGCGAGATTTCGGGTAGGACACGCTGCTTTAACGATGGCGGAATATTTTCGCGACGATCGCCAGCAGGATGTTTTATTATTAATTGATAATATTTTTCGCTTTATTCAAGCGGGTCAAGAAGTTTCGGGTTTAATGGGTAGGTTGCCTTCACGGGTGGGTTATCAACCGACTTTAGGGACAGAATTGGCAGAGTTAGAAGAACGCATTAGCAATACTACTACGGGTTCAATTACTTCAGTACAAGCAGTGTACGTTCCTGCCGATGATTTTACTGATCCTGCTGCGGTGCGTACTTTTGGGCATCTTTCCGCTTCCATTGTCTTGTCTCGCAAGCGTGCCAGTGAGGGGCTATATCCTGCCATCGATTCCTTGCAGTCGGGATCGAAAATGCTCTCACCTACAGTAGTGGGGAAACGACACTATCAAATTGCCCAGGACATCAAAAGTACTCTCGCCAGTTATGAAGAGCTTAAAGATATTATCGCTATGCTAGGTATAGAAGAACTCTCAGAGCGCGATCGCGCAACAGTAGGACGCGCCCGTCGTTTGGAACGGTTTTTAACCCAACCTTTTTTTAGTACAGAGCAATTTACAGGAAAAAAAGGCAAGTTAGTGAGTTTGGAGGATGCCCTGAATGGTTGCGATCGCATTCTCAACGATGAGTTTGCCCAATATTCAGAGCGATCGCTGTATATGCTGGGAACAATTAAGGAAGCCAAAGCACCAGCCAAGGAGGAAACCCATGCAACTTAAAGTATTAGTTCCTACTAAAGTGTTTTTAGAAGAAACAGTGGAGCAAGTCAATGCAGAAGCCAAAGATGGAGCATTTGGACTACTACCTAACCATATTGATTTTGTGACAGCCTTAGCACCAGGAATTTTATCTTATCGCAACCAACAGGGGGAAGAAGTTTTTATTGCCGTCGATGAAGGCATTTTGGTTAAGTGCGGGCAAGAGGTACTGGTTTCGACTGGACAAGCAGTTAAAGATGCCGATTTAGAAACCCTGCATCAAACTGTAGAGCAAGAATTTCGCCAATTAAACGAGCAGCAAAAACTAACCCGAACTGCTGTAGCTAGACTCGAAGTAGGTTTGGCAAGAGGAATACTAGAAATGGGACAAGAAAGCCGTGAAACTTCCTCATAACTCCGACAAGCACAAAAGACAAATTCGCTTTCGTCGTCAGGTAAAAGATCAAGCAGACCGCCGACTAAAAGCTAAACGGGAAGGCGATCGCACTATTTGGTATGGTTTGGGAATGTTTGGTATTGTCGGTTGGTCGGTTGCTATTCCCACTCTCATTGGAATCGCCTTGGGTATTTGGCTCGATATGAAACTAGACGATCCCTATTCTTGGACACTGATGATGTTATTTGTCGGTGTGGTCATTGGTTGTCTGAATGCCTGGTACTGGATTCAACGGGAGAGTCGGGATGAATGAAGTCGCAGAAGTTCTATCCCTGGCAATCTTGTTAGTGGGAGTAGCAATTACTCTAGCGATTCTAATTAAGTCTGGACTGGAAAGGATTGGGATTCCTGCCCTAGTTGGTTATTTGGCACTGGGTTTTTTGCTGCGACTTATGGATTCTCAGATTCATTTTCTTTCTGTAGAAGCCCAGGAAATTTTTCAATTTTTAGCGGAAGTGGGCATTATCTCTCTTCTGTTTCGGGTGGGATTGGAGAGTAATTTGGCAGGTTTGATTCGCCAGTTATCCAGGGCTAGTCGCATTTGGACAGGAGATGTCTTCTTTAGTGCTGCTTTGGGATTCATTACCGCCTATTGGCTGTTAGGACAAGCACTGATTCCTAGTTTATTTATTGCGATCGCTCTTACTGCTACTAGTGTGGGAGTATCCGTTAGTGTCTGGCAAGAACAACAAGCTTTGCGATCGCCCAATGGAGAATTATTACTGGATGTAGCGGAAATGGATGATATTTCTGCCGTAATTCTGATGGCGTTGTTGTTTTCCCTTGCCCCTGTCATGAGAGAAAGCAATCTAGATTCCTTGTTTCCTGTGATGATAACAACTACAGGAGTCTTTTTGGTCAAAGCGGTTGTTTTTGGGGCTTTCTGTTGGTTATTTTCTCGTTATTTTGAGAAAAAGCTGACCCATTGGTTTTATCAAATCGAACCACCTCCAGAACCGATGTTAGAAGTGGTGGGCATTAGCTTTATTATTGCTGCATTAGCTGGACTCTTGGGCTTTTCGGTAGCAATTGGTGCTTTTTTTGCGGGACTCGTGTTTAGTCGCGATCCCGAAGCAGTGAAATTCGATACTTCTTTCGGCTCAATTTACGAATTCTTTACTCCTTTCTTTTTTATCGGTATCGGTTTGCAAATAGTTCCTAATGCCTTGATTAGTGGTTTGGGTATGGGGATGCTGTTGTTAGTAGCTGCCATAGTAGGCAAATTAATCGGTGCAGGTATACCAGCTTTACTAACTACCAATCTTCAGGGAGCAACTCTCATCGGAGTTAGCATGATTCCCAGGGCAGAAATTAGCACGATTGTCATGCAAAAAGGTCTTTCTCTTGGGGATTGGGCAGTACCACCCCATGCATTTGCTGCCATGGTAGTGGTTTCGGCTGTTACCAGTACTTTAGTTCCAATTTTATTGCGATCGCTCCTGCAAGGGTGGTCACAAAAACCGAAGCTGACTAATAACTGTACGGGCGATTCGCGAATCGCCCCTACTCATGATCAATGACTGAGGACTAAAATTATGAATCAAATTTTCTTCGTACTCTCAACTTTTATTCCAGGAATTGCCCTGGGTATTTTCTATTTTTATAGTCTTTGGATTACGGTAAGACAACTACCTACTACTGCCTATCCGATTCGTTTATTTATCGGTAGTTGGCTCGGTCGCATGGTAGTAACCCTCTTAGGATTTTATCTGGTGATGGATGGACAATGGCAAAGAGCTTTGCTTTGTTTAGGCGGTTTTATAGCAGCACGGATTTTACTGACGCGCTTCTGGCAACCTCAAAACAATAATCAGTTATTTTCTCGAAAGTAGCCGATATTAATCACCTAACCCATGCCCTGTGCAGCGATGACCAATGACTAATGACGGTACAGACAAGGCATGCCTTGTCCCTAATGACTGAATATGAATATTACTCCCGACAATATTATTTATTGGCAATGGCAATGGGCAACTCTTAACGCCACCATTGTTTACACCTGGTTAGTAATGGTAATTTTGCTAGTGGTTTCTTGGTTAATCACACGGAAACTAGCGGTTGAACCGCCCATCTCCCGTTGGCAAACTACCTTAGAAATTATTATTGAACAAATTCAAGGTCAAATTCGTGATGCTAGCGGACAGCAAGCCGGTCAGTTTTTGCCCTTTATTGGTACTTTGTTTTTATTTATTGCCATGGCAAATTTGCTGACGATTTTCCCTGGTTATGAATCTCCTGTCGGTTCTCTTTCTACTACAGCAGCGTTAGCTTTATGTGTCTTTGTAGCAGTACCGATTTATGGCATCAAAAATGCAGGCATTGGTAACTACTTGAAGCATTACATCCAACCTACACCCATAATGTTGCCTTTTAACCTCATCGGTGAAGTTTCGCGAACAGTTTCTTTAGCAATTCGTCTGTTTGGCAACATCATGAGTACTAGTTTATTAGTTGCTATTTTGTTGTCGATTGTTCCTCTTTTTGCTCCAGCAATTATGACGCTCTTCGGACTATTAGTCGGAGGAATTCAGGCATACGTTTTTACAATTTTGGCAATGGTGTATATTGCTTCAGGAATGCGTGTCCAACGTCGCAAAATAGAACGAAAAACTCAAACATTGGAGGAACAATTGTAATGGATAATCTTGGTTTGATTGGGATTGTTTCAATTATTACGGCTGGTATTACTATGGCAATTGGTGCAATTGGACCTGCAATTGGCGAAGGTATAGCTTTAGCTAATGCGATGCGCGCTCTTGCTCAACAACCCGATAAAGCAAATACCATCACTCGTACCCTATTTGTCGGTTTAGCATTAGTAGAATCAACGGGAATTTATTGTTTTGTAGTTTCGATGATTTTGATCTTTGCCAATCCTTTTTGGAATTATTTTGTAGAAAACGGAGGCTAGATCATGCTAATCGATTGGTTTACAGTTTTTGCTCAAATAATTAATTTTCTGATCCTGATTTTTCTGCTACATCGCTTCTTATATAAACCGATTGTTAAAACTATTAAATCCCGCCAACAAGAAATAGAACACCGTTGGCAAGAGGCGGAGAAAAAAAAGGAAGCAGCCCAGGCAGAAGCAGCTTCTTATCGACAAAAACAACAGGAATTAGAGGTAAAAAAGCAAGAATTTCTGGATCGCGCTCAAGAACAGGGAGAAGAAAAATATCATCAATTACTCCAACAAGCTCGCCAAGAAGTAGAGCAGAAGCAAGTAGATTGGGAAAATGCGCTCGCCCAACAACAAGAGCAATTTTTGGAGAACCTCCAGCAAAAAATAGCCGAGCAAGTCTATCAAATTGCCTGTCAAGCTTTACAAGAATTAGCAGATATTTCTTTAGAACAACAGGCGATCGCAACTTTTATTCATCGCTTAGAAACTTTAGATGAAGAAAAACAACAATCTTTGTCTGAATCTCTGAGTAAGTCAAACAATGGCATAGTAATTCGCAGTAGTTTTGAGCTTTCTGCTGATACTCGCCAAAAGATTCTTGATTCTTTGCATTGTAAGCAAATTTATCCAGGTAATAACCTACAGTTTACTACCACACCCGATTTAATTTGCGGAATTGAATTACAAGCTAGTGATTATAAAGTTGCCTGGAATTTAAAGAGTTATTTGCAATCTCTTGAGGAAAATTTTGTTAGGGAAAATAAATTAATAATTAATAACAAATGACTAACAACCAATGACCAATAACCCATTACAATCTGTTTTAGAGCGAACATTTACTAAGCTGGATCGGGATTTAGCCAGTTATCATCTGAATATCGAACCACAAGAGATTGGTATCCTCAAATCAATTGATCGCGGAATAGCTAAGGTTGGAGGTTTACCTAACGTTAAAGCGGATGAATTAGTTCGCTTTGCGGGAGGAGTACTGGGCATCGCTTTTAATTTAGATGCTGAAGAAGTAGGCGTAATTTTGTTGGGAGATAGCGCATCTTTAGAAGCCGGTCAAGAAGTAGAACGGACGGGACGAGTTGTGCAAGTGCCTGTGGGAGAAGCCCTGTTAGGACGCATTGTCGACGGGACTGGTCGCCCTTTGGATGATAGAGGAGCGATCGCAAGTTCGGAATATTTACCTATTGAACGTCCAGCACCACCCTTCATTAATCGCGCCCCCGTTAAAGTTCCCTTACAAACCGGTTTAAAAGTAGTAGATGCCTTGATTCCAGTGGGAAGAGGACAGCGAGAATTAATTGTTGGCGATCGCACCTCTGGAAAAACCGCGATCGCAGTAGATACGATTCTCAATCAAAAGGGTAAGGATGTTATCTGTATTTATTGTGCGATCGGTCAACGTACTTCGGGAGTAGCACAAATCGTCGAACAATTACGGCAAGGGGAAGCCTTAGAATATTCCATTGTTGTTGTAGCAGATGGAGAAGACCCCCCAGGGTTACAATACATTACCCCCTATGCAGCCACCTCGATGGGAGAGTATTTTATGGAACGAGGACAGGATGTGTTAATTGTCTATGATGATCTAACCCGTCACGCTTGGGCATACCGCGAACTTTCCTTACTATTGCGTCGTCCTCCAGGTAGGGAAGCCTATTCAGGGGATATTTTTTACATCCACTCCCGAATGTTAGAACGTTCTACCCATCTGAGAGAAGACTTGGGGGGTGGTTCTTTGACGGCATTACCAATTGTGGAAACCCAGGCGCAGAATATTTCCGCCTATATCCCAACAAACTTGATCTCCATTACTGATGGTCAGATTTATCTCTCTCCCGATCTCTATCGCAAAGGTATCTTACCCGCAGTATCGGTAGGAAAATCTGTCTCGCGAGTGGGAGGAAAAACCCAGTTACCTGCTTATGGCGAAGTTGCAGGAGATTTACGTCTATCCTATTCCCAATTCCAAGAAGTAGAAGTATTTGCCCGATTTGGAACTCAACTAGATGAAGATACCCGCCAAACCTTAGAAAGAGGTAGGCGCGTGCGGGAGATTCTCAAACAACCCCAATCCCAACCCCTTTCAGTGAGTGAACAAATAGCGGTACTGTTAGCGGTCAATGAAGGAGTATTAGACGATGTGCCGTTAGAGCAAGTTACCGAGGCAGAAACAGCCATTCGTCAGACAGTTACAGAAGAATTATCCGAAATTTGCGATGGCATTGAAGCAGGAGAATCCCTCTCCGATGAAGACAAAGAGGCATTGTTGAATAAATCGAAAGCAGCCTGTCAGTCGTTTAAACCCGAACCATCAGTCATTAGTCATTAGAGACAAGGCATACCTTGTCTGTACCGTCATTAGTCATTAGTCAAAATATGACCACTCCTGAATCCCTAAGAGCTACCATTAATAGCACTGAAGATTTATATTCTGTAGTGAAAACCATGAAAGCTTTGGCTGCCGTTAGTATTCGTCAGTATGAACAGGCAGTAGAATCTTTAGCAGAATACAATCGTACGGTAGAAATGGGCTGGCAAATCCTGTTGAGATCGCGATATTTTGCTGGTGAACCGATTTCCTCCAATTTTAAAGAAACCCTTGCCACTTCCCCAACTAAACTCGGAGCAATTATTTTTGGTTCGGATCAGGGATTGTGTGGTCAGTTTAATGAACAAATTGCGAAATACGCTATTAAGAATCTACAAAATACTGATTTCTCTTCTAGTGCGATCGCTGTTGTTGGTTCTCGCTTGCTTCCTTCCCTGAAAACGACTTATCCCATCGCAGCACAATTTACCCTACCTAATTCTGCCGTCGCGATCGGAGAAACGGTGAGAGATATTTTGTTAATGCTAGATAATTGGCAACAAGAAAGGCAAATTAGCAAGATTTTACTATTTTACAACTATCCTACCTCTGCTTCGTCTTATAGCTCTAGTTATCAACAATTATTGCCTCTAGATACCCATTGGTTGCTTGACTTGGAACAAAAACCATGGTCTACCTCCGTGGTGCCAACTTTTACCATGGACTGGCAACAACTCTTACCCGAACTGATTAGCCAATATCTCTTTATATCTCTTTATCGTGCTTTAGCTGCTTCTTTAGCCAGTGAAAATGCCAGTCGTCTCGCTGCGATGCAGTCGGCACAAAAAAATATTGAAGAACGCTTAGACGAACTTAACGCCCAATATCGCCGTCAACGGCAAAGTGCGATCGATTCCGAGCTATTAGATGTGGTAACTGGGTTTGAGGCTCTCACTTGAGCTTGGTTTGAATTGATTTGGTATTAGATAATTACTAGACTGCCAGATTAGACTGGGCGATTGCTTTTTGTTTGAGTAATTTCATGGCTTTATTTTTAATTTGTCTAACTCGTTCGCGACTGACACCGCAAACATTACCAATTTGTTCGTAAGTCATGGTTTTACCGTTATTCAAGCCATAGCGTAGGGTAATAACATCTCGCTGTTTGGGAGATAGAGTGTGTAGTAAACTTTGAATTTGATGGCGAAGTTCTTGGTTGGCGACAAAATCTGAGGGAGAAGCTGAATCGTCGGCGAGAATTTGTTCTAACTCGGTTTGATTTTCGTCGATGGTAACATTCAAACTCTTCGGTTGAGTAATTCTGGCTGACTGTGCTAGATATCTTAATTTTTCCAATTCCATATCTAGTTCTGCTGCCACTTCGCGATCGCTCGGTTTACGACCCAAAGTTTGCGATAGTTTACGAGTGGTTTTTTTGATTTTATTGAGATCTTGAGTAATATGAATAGGTAGGCGAATGGTTCGAGCTTGATTGGCGATCGCTCTAGTCATTGCCTGTCTGATCCACCAGTAGCTATAGGTAGAAAACTTATAACCTTTAGCAGCATCAAATTTTTCTGAAGCTCTCATCAAACCAATGCTACCTTCTTGAATCAGATCGAGCATTGACAGACCACGATTTTGGTATTTTTTAGCAATAGAAACTACTAATCGTAGATTTGCCTGTACCATTTTCTGTTTGGCTCTTTGTCCCCGACGAACAATTTTTTCCTCTTCTAGAGTCAAACTTTCCTGATCCAATAAGGGCAACATTGCTTGAATTTGATTGGCGAGATTTACTTCCTCTTCTGGTTTTAACAGAGGAGTACGGGCAATTTCTTTTAAATAATCTCTTACAGTGTTGCTCGAATTATTTGCCATGATTGATTGTACCTTGCTTATAATTTAGATTTAAATTTATTTAGTAGGGTTGTAGATTACTCTCCCGCCGACCAAGGTTTGAGAAAGTCTGGATAGAGAGTTAAACCTCCATCGACAAACAGAGTTTGACCGGTAATATAGGCGGCATCATCAGACGCTAAAAAAGCAGTGATAGCTGCTATTTCTTCGGAAGTACCCGCCCTTCCCATGGGGATATGACTTTCTATTGCTTGCCTTTTTTGAGGATCATCTGCCCAACTATTGATGGGTGTAGCAGTAGCACCTGGAGCGATCGCATTTACCCTAATTCCATGGGGTGCGTATTCTAATGCCAGAGTTTTGGTCATGTTTCCCAATGCCCCTTTACTCATGGAATAACTCACATATTGAGGACGGGGAATAATTTCGTGAACACTAGAGACATTAATAATAATTCCACCATTACCGTGTTCTAGAAAATGAGCGATCGCTTCTTTGGCACAAAGATAAGCTCCCCGTAAATTAACTTGAATTACTTTGTCGAAATCAGAAGTTGCCAATTCATGGGAAGGAGAAGCAGTTTGTATACCTGCATTATTAATTAAAATATCTAGACTACCGAATTTACTGATTACTTCGCGATACATCCGAGTGATATCTTCCTCTTCTGATACATCTCCTTCTACTGGCAATTCTTGACCCCCACAACCTTGAACCTGAGAACACATTTCCTCAATCAGTTTTTTGGTGTCGTCAAGTTTATTCGGATCTTGGCGGTAATTGAGAGCCACATTAGCACCTTCTGTAGCAAAGTAAACGGCGATCGCCTGTCCGATCCCCGAAGTTGCACCCGTAACTAAAACGTTTTTGCCCTTTAAACCTTTCATCTTTGAGTTGTTAATCTATTTTAATGTCTCGTCATATATACATTTAACAACTTCTGAAGAGATTAAACATCCTTCTTAAGCTAGAAAACAAAAGGCCTCTCCCCGTTATGCGACGATTTAATTGCGATCTCCCCTTCGGCGAGGCGCGGCGCGATCGGCTCCAAATAGAGCATCTACGATATCTTTTTCCTGACTCAAGAATAATTCTCTATACAGATTGTCTTTAACCATCATTTGTTTGTGCATTTGTATGAGCAACTCCTGAGCTTCTTCCTGGGATAATCGCTTCACGCGATCGCTAAATATTTTGTGATTGAATTCCTGTTCTACTGAAAGGCTATCTTCTAATCTATCCATAATTTTTAACTCTAAAATCTATCTACATTGTAAATAAATCTTAACAAGACTTGACTATATCTCTGGTAGTAATATCCGAAAATTTGTTGGTAGTAATGATGCATCCTGCTAGAATATTTTTTGGGATAGCGGCAATCACATATTAAAATTTCTGTCTTTAGATGGAAGATAATTAGCTTTAAAATGCAGCATCGTAAGTTGCTGTGGATAATATTTAAGATTTTTAGAGCCAAATTCTCAAGATTGACAGTATTAAACTCTATATCTCCCAAAAACTCACCATTATGATTCCTTCTTGGCTGGTAATCGGTCTGGTTACTTTTGCTGTTCCCCTGGTTCTCAATCGCTTCATATCTAGTCAAGACTATCGCTGGTTTAAACGCTTGCGCCGTCCTGATTGGCTTACTTTTGAAGGAGCAATTCCCATTATTTGGACGGTTATTTTTATTTGCGGTGCTTGGTCGGCTTATAATGTCTGGGAAGCCAATCCAGGTGAAACATCTACTTGGTGGTTGATGGGTTTCTATCTATTAGTGGAATTAAGTATTTCTCTATATACCCTAGTAATGTGTAAAACCCGCAGTCTCAAGGTAGGTGCAATTATTGGTGGAACGGGTTTTTTTCTAGGATTAATTTTAGCGGTAATAGTTTTCCCCAGGTCTACCACTGCTTTTTGGTTATTAATACCCTATTTACTCTGGAGTCCAATTGGTACTTTTGTCACTTGGCAAATGATGCAATTGAATTCAATGGATGTATGATAATTCTTATTTTTTTTCCCTTGTTTAAGCCATGGCAGTTCTACTCATTAGCGATCCTCGATACATTACTCGCATCCGATATTTTTTAAGAAAAGTCAACCGTAAGTTACATCTCAAAAAACTTTGGTATCTCGATAACGGAAATTGGCATTGGATTAAAGAAAAACCAGTCCCAGTTGCTAGTATCAATCGCAGTCTGTGGCGGTTATCAATTCCTTCTTTTAGCTTTAATTTCATGCTGGCATTATCAGCAATTATCGCAACTTTAGGATTGCTTTCTAATAGTGCGGCGGTAATTATTGGTGCGATGATTATTGCACCTTTAATGGGTCCAATTGTGGGTATGGCTTACTCTATTGCTATGGGCAATCGCAAACTGCTGCGTCGTTCTAGTTTGACCGTTCTCAAAGGGATACTTTTAACTATTATTACTGCTTGGTTGACCACTTCAATTATTGGCTTAAGAACCGTAGATTCCGAAATTTTATCTCGTACTAACCCCACTTTAATCGATTTTGGCATCGCTATGGCAGCAGGGGCAGCAGGAGCTTTTGCCAATACTCGTCGCAGTATTTCTAGTGCCTTACCGGGAGTAGCGATCGCTGTGGCTTTAGTTCCGCCTCTCAGTGTTATTGGCATCGGTTTGGCTTTGGGACAGCAAGAAATTGCTGTTGGTTCATCCCTATTATTTTTTACTAATTTAATTTGTATTATTTTTTTTGGTAGTCTAGTATTTTTATTTCAATCCTATGGCAGTATAGACCGTGCCAAACAGGGATTAGCAATGTCTACGGCGGTAATGTTTTTGTTAGGTGTTCCCCTAACTCTCTCGATGCGCGAACTGATTATTAAAAAGAATGTACGCCATCAAATTTATAGTTTAATTGTCTATCAAACAGAAACTTTTGCTGATCTCGACGTTAGATCGATTAGAGTCATACCCCATGATAACTATTTGGATGTAGAAATGGAGGTAGTCACAATAGTAGATTTAGTATCTCAAAAACAAATCGATCTGGTGAGGGATTTTCTATCTCGTCAAATTGGCAAACCCATCAATTTACGAGTTGAAATTCTTCCTACAAGAGTTGTGGAATCTACCAACAATTAGAATTTGTATAGCAATTCTTTACACATCAAGAGTTTCAGCAGTTTTACAACTATACTCAGGAAATAACTGTAACAGAAGGTAATGAGAGAACTATATCCACCCATTGAACCCTACAATCAAGGAAAATTAAAAGTATCCCCGTTACATACCATTCACTACGAAGAATCGGGCAATCCTTTGGGTAAACCAGTTATCTTTTTACATGGTGGGCCTGGTGGCGGGATTACACCCCTGTATCGGCAATATTTTGATCCCCAAAAATGGCGTATTGTTATTTTCGATCAACGGGGTTGTGGACAGAGTACCCCCTATGCAGAATTAAAGGAAAATACAACTTGGGATTTAGTAGAAGATATTGAAAAACTAAGGAAACATCTCAAAATAGACAAATGGGTAGTTTTTGGCGGTAGTTGGGGAAGCACCCTATCCCTAGCTTACAGTCAGACCCATCCTAATAGTTGTAAGGGTTTGATTTTACGCGGCATCTTTATGTTACGTCAATCAGAAATACGTTGGTTCTATCAAGAAGGTGCGAGTTATATTTATCCTGATGCTTGGCAAGAATATCTTAGACCAATTCCTCCAGAAGAACGACACGATTTATTGTCGGCTTTTTATAAAAGATTAACTAGCGAAGATAAAAATATTCGTTTAGAAGCGGCTCGTGCTTGGTCGGTATGGGAAGCTAGTACTAGTAAATTAATTCCTTCTCAAACTAGCATTCAACGCTTTGGGGAAGCAAAATTTGCCGAGGCTTTTGCTCGTATTGAATGTCATTATTTTGTCAACAAAGGGTTTTTAAAAACCGAAACCCAATTATTAGATGATGTCGATTGCCTTCGTCATCTTCCTGGAGTTATCGTACAGGGACGATATGATGTAGTCTGTCCCACTATTACCGCTTGGGAACTGCATCAAGCATGGCCAGAAGCAGAATTGATTCTCGTTCCCGATGCGGGTCATTCTATTTCTGAACCGGGAATACAAGATGCTTTAATTACCGCCAGTGATCGCTTTACAGAATTGTAGAAAGGAAAAAATAGCGATCGCTGCTTTAAAGTTGCGAACTGAGATGTTGAATCAATTGCGGTGCTTGGACTACTCCTTCAATTCTGTCTGCGGGTTGACCGTTTTTAAATAACACCAAAGTCGGGAGAGCTTCAATACGATATTGAGAAGCCAAGCCTGGATAGCGATCGGTGTCAATTTTGACTACTTGCAAGCGATCG
Source organism: Pleurocapsa sp. (assembly GCA_050330335.1). Classification (GTDB taxonomy): domain Bacteria; phylum Cyanobacteriota; class Cyanobacteriia; order Cyanobacteriales; family Xenococcaceae; genus Waterburya. The sequence goes on from JBHJNX010000083.1 coordinate 13,528, forward strand.
CGAAAATTAGCCCCAACCTGTTCTAAAATCGGAGCCATCATCTGACAAGGACCGCACCAAGTAGCATAAAAGTCTACTAAAACCGGGACTGAAGAATTGTCTAAGAGGTCTTGGAAACTAGAAAATTGCTTTTTAACTGCCATAGCGATCGCGTTGTAAATACTGTTTGGGAAATCCTTTGGCTCGATTTATAGTCTCAATGACTGATTAGCTTATATGATAGCTAAGTTAACTGAAAGTTGATCGAATACGATCTAATTTCTTAAGCTTGTTTGGAGGGGTCAATTATGGAATTATTGCCAGAAAATTTACAATATCTCAAAGGTAAAGTGGCGATCGTTACAGGTGGTTCGCGAGGCATTGGTAAAGCTGCGGCGTTGGCTTTGGCAGAGCAAGGAGCCAAACTAGTCGTTAACTATGCTCGTTCTAGTGATGCAGCAGAAGCGATCGCCAGAGAAATTAGTGAAGCTGGAGGAGAAGCGATCGCTGTACAAGCTGATGTCGCTCAAAGCCAAGATGTAGATAATTTAATTAAACAAACTCTAGATAAGTTTAAACGCATCGATGTCTTGGTAAATAATGCAGGTATTACTCAAGATACTTTATTGTTACGCATGAAGCCAGAACAATGGCAAGCAGTCATCGATCTTAATTTGACTGGAGTATTTCTCTGTACTAAAGCTGTCAGTAAAACCATGCTCAAACAACGCAGTGGCAGAATTATCAACATTGCTTCTGTGGCTGGACAAATGGGCAATCCAGGTCAAGCTAACTACAGTGCGGCTAAAGCAGGAGTAATTGGTTTTACCAAAACTGTTGCCAAAGAAATGGCTCAACGGGGAGTTACCGTCAATGCAGTTGCACCTGGTTTTATCGAAACCGATATGACTCACGACCTTAAGTCAGAAGAAATTATTAAATTTATTCCCCTGGGTCGTTATGGTAAACCAGAAGAAGTAGCAGGGATGATTCGCTTTTTAGCTGCTGATCCTGCCGCCGCCTACATTACAGGACAGGTATTTAATGTCGATGGTGGAATGGTTATGGCGTAATAGGAGTAGGGGAAGTAAGGATGAAGGATGAGGGAGAAACGGTCGATGGTAATTGATAACTAATGACTAATAACTAATGACTGATTACTCTTTGCTAATCTAGAGTCAAAAGATAGTAAATTCAAGACCGGCAATGAAGCAAACTTGGTTAGGCATCGATCCCGGTCTGGCGATCGTTGGGTGGGCATTTCTAGAAGAGTTGGGAGACACAAATGCCAAGCTGCTTGAATTTGGCACTATCGAAACCAGTAAAAAATTAACTACTCCCCAAAGGTTACTGGAAATAGAACGAGATATGGTGGAATTGATTGCAGAATATCAACCCGCTCAGATTGCGATCGAAATGCCATTTTTCGGCAGGAGTATTAAAGCTGCGGGAGGAGTCTTACAAGCTTTTGGGGTGATTAATTTAGTCTGTTATCGCGAGACGGGAATTCAACCGATTTATCTGCATCAGTCTAGTTGGAAATGTCATCTGGGTTATGGCAAAGCTGACAAAAATGAAGTGGCGGGAATGGTGCAAATGTTATTTAAGTTAAACACTTTACCCATCGATGATAGTGTTGATGCGATCGCCATCGGTTATGCAGGCTTGTGTGGTTTAAGGAATAATATTAGCTAGTGGTAGAATTTGGGAAGCAAATAACTACAAGATATCTATTATGAGTAGTTTTGATTGGAAGAAGTTACAAAATGGCTCGGATCTTCGCGGTGTAGCTTTAGATGGTGTTGCAGGGGAAAAAGTCAATCTCACTGGGGAAGTAGCTACTATTTTAGGTAAAGCTTTTGCTAGTTGGTTGAGTCAACAAACCAGTACTCCCACTTCAGAATTAACAATCTCTGTCGGGCGGGATAGCCGTTTGTCTGGTGAGGATTTGGCTAAGTCGGTAATGGAAGGAATAGCTAGTCGTGGTTGTCAGGTATACGATTTTGCTATGGCTTCTACTCCTGCCATGTTTATGAGTACGGTGACATCGGGGTTTAATTGTGACGGGGCAATTGTGTTAACCGCCAGTCATTTACCCTTTAATCGTAATGGTTTGAAGTTTTTTACCCCTCAAGGTGGCTTAGAAAAATCTGATATTACGGCTATTTTAGATTTAGCTGCCCGCAATGAGTTTATAGAGGTAGAAGAAACTAAAGCGATCGCCCGACCTGATTTTATTTCTATTTATGCCGCCGGGTTAGTTAAAACTATTCGCGAAGGTGTCAATCATCCTGAAAATTTTCAACAACCCCTAACAGGACTGAAAATTGTTGTCGATGCTGGTAATGGTGCGGGTGGATTTTATGCCGATAAAGTTTTAAAACCCCTTGGTGTAGATACGACGGGCAGTCAATTCCTCGAACCCGATGGCAGGTTTCCCAATCATATTCCCAACCCAGAAAATAAAGAGGCAATGGCTGCTATCTGTCAAGCTGTACTTGGCAACAAAGCAGATTTTGGAATTATTTTTGATACGGATGTTGATCGCGTGGCGGCGGTAGATCGTCAGGGAAAGGAAATCAATCGCAACCGTCTGATTGCTTTAATGGCAGCTATAGTCTTACAAGAACATCCAGGTTCAACGATTGTTACTGACTCGATTACTTCTGATGGTTTGACTCAATTTATTGAAAGAGACTTAGGAGGAAAACATCATCGTTTTAAACGGGGTTATAAGAATGTAATTAATGAAGCCATACGCCTGAACGATTTAGGAGAAGAATCTTGGCTGGCGATGGAAACTTCCGGTCATGGGGCAATGAAAGAAAACTATTTCCTTGATGATGGGGCGTATTTGGCAACTAAGTTATTAATTGAACTGGCCAAATTAAAACTACAAAATAAAGATTTAACCGATTTAATTGCCACTCTACCAGAACCAGTAGAAGGTGAAGAATTTCGTTTAAAAATTAAGCTAGATGATTTTAAACCCTATGGCGATCGCGCGATCGCCCAATTGACAGAATTCGCTGCACAACAGAGTGATTGGCAAATCGTTCCTCATAATTATGAAGGAGTAAGAGTAGCTTGCACTGCACCAGCAGAAGATGGCTGGTTTTTATTACGTCTTTCCCTCCACGATCCTGTTATTCCCCTAAATATAGAAGCTAATGTCCCAGGCGGTGTAGCTAAAATAGCCAAGAGATTATTAACCTTTTTTGAGACTTTTGAACATCTCGATCTTTCGTCTTTAAAAAGTAAAAATCAATGAATAACGATTTGATTCCCTTCCTTGTCGGTGTAGCATTGCTCATTTTGTATTTAGTATTTTCAGCTTGGACGGAGATGGGAACGAAACTACCTTGGAAAAAGTAAAAAAATCGCCCGAATTATCATTCAAGCGATCGCTTCTACTGAATTGTGATTATTAAACAAATTTATTACATTACTACTTTTTTGGCTAAACCCAAACCTCGTAGTACTTGAATTGCCCACCAAGTAACGTCAATTTCCCACCAACGTTGTCCTGCTTTAGCAACACGAGGATGAGCGTGATGGTTGTTGTGCCAACCTTCGCCAAATGCGATTATGCCTACCCACCAAAGGTTTAAAGAGCCATCTTTACATTCAAAGTTTTTATAACCCCAAAAGTGAGTTGCCGAGTTAACACACCAAGTACAGTGCCACAAAATTACGGAACGGACAAAAATACCATAGATTACAAATGACCATCCGCCCAAAGCCAATAATACTAGGCCTAAAGCAACTTGAAGCCAAATAAAGTTACTATTTAACCAACGATAATAGGGGTCACGATCAACATCAGAAGCAGTCTTTTTATATTTCTCGTAATTAAAGAAAGGGTCTCGGATGCGAATTAACCACATCATATGACTCCACCAAAAACCTTTGTTCGCAGAGTAGGGGTCTTTGTCGTTATCTTCTGTATGGGCGTGGTGTAAACGGTGTCCTGCAACCCAAAATATCGGGCCACCCTGTAAAGCTAATGCACCTATGCTAACTAAGATATACTCTAACCATTTAGGCACTTGCAAACTACGATGAGTTAACAGACGATGGTAAGCCAGACAAATACCGATGCTCCCGCAGAGCCAATAGAGAAATATTGCTACTCCTAAAGCCGACCAAGAGAAAAACCAAGGGGCTAGTAGTGCTATTAGATGAAAAGCCAAAAAAAAGATAAGATTGACCCAAGAAATATAGGTATCTGGTTTATTGTCTAATTCGGGCTGATTCTGGGGGGCAATTAATTGTTGTGTCATTCTAGTTTTGTCCTCAAAAAGTTAGAAAATCAGTTTTCTCGGCTGGTTTTCTAAATTAATAAAGTTTTTAGTGTGATTGGTTATAATCTTGAATATTTTTGTTTGCAAGTGTCACTTACATTTTCCACTTTAGCAGCTATCTATTTAAAAATGCAAGTGCTACTTACATTCTTAAGATTTGCTTTATACTAAAATTCATTCATTAAATACGGTAATATTTTGAAACTCCTCCCTCACCAACAAAAAACCTCTGATAACTCTGCGATCGCGATTATGTCTAGCCCTCGAAAGTCAACTAAAACCCGTTTGATTGAAGCTGCACTAGATTTATTTGCTGAAAAAGGGGTAACAGAAACTACCACGAAAGCAGTAGCCGAACGCGCCCAAGTTAATGAGGTAACATTATTTCGCAAATTTGGTAGTAAACATCGTCTGATGTTGGCAGTAATCGAAGATTCAGCAATATTTGCCAAGTTAGTGCATAATTTAGTTAAACATAATAGCGATCGCCTTACTGTAGCCGAATTTATCAATAGTTACGCACGAGAAAGTTTAAAAACTCTAGCAAAAGCACCAGAATTAATTCGTTCGATAGTAGGAGAAGCAGGAAGTTATCCTTTAGAAAATCGTCTGGCGTTGGGAAAAGGATTAACCGAAGCCAATAGATATGTGGCGGAATATTTAGAGCGAGCGATCGCAGCAGAAGGATGGGAAACTTATCTATCTCCCGAACAGATTATTAGTTTACTTAATGAATTATTAGTAGGCTATTTTGTGATCGAGTCAACCTGTGAAGGATATGAAGGATATGAACTTTGGGACAATGAAACCGACTTTTTAGATGGTTTGGTAGGTTTATTTTTACGAGGTATTTTTATCTCTCCTATAGATTCAGATCGCCCTTCAGCAATAATTAAATCAACTCCAGTAATTGAAGATTTACCTGCTAGTTTAGTGCGATCGCTGTTTAAAACAGCTAAGAAATTTGGTAAACAAGAATATGCTTTCGTTTACGCTTTATTCGGTGCAGGTTTATCTGTAGAGGAAATTTTGAATTTAAAGCGGGTTAACTCAATTATCGAACCGGAACAACATCTGCTACAAATCAATCATGGTGCAGTCAGACAAGTTCCTCTCAATCAATGGATTTTAGGCTATAAATATGGTTCTGCAAGCAATAATCCCCTCACTCAATGGCTCAAAACTCGCCACGATGAAGAACCCGCTATCTTTATCAACGAAGAGGAACAACCCATTGATGAAGCAGATTTAAGACTGACTTGGGCAATGTTAACTGAAGACTTGTTAACACCTCAAGAAACATCACCCAGCATCGAACAAGCCAAAACAACCTGGTGTATGGAAATGCTCGTTAAGGGAATTGACTTAGAAAACCTTAGTATTTTGAGCGGACTACCAATGGCGCAACTACAGCAACTAGTGTCCAGAGTCAAAAACAAAATTGCGATCGAACAAGTAACTCGTTTAGGCAACGCCGGAGATCACTAAGTGGATAAATAATTATGACGATAGTGCCTATAATAAACCACGATAGCGAATAAATAACAAAATAGCCGCCCATGAACCCAAGGCAACTTTAATTGCTACTAAAACATTCAGTAAAGGAATCATTCCGCCACTAAATAATGCTCCT
>JBHJNX010000084.1:0-10603 GCA_050330335.1 Pleurocapsa sp.
CAGGGACTCACGTTACTGATGTAGAGAATGCCTTGGGGTGGTTGAATAATTTTAAGAATTCCTAAGAGAACTTCAAATCGACCAATTTTAGAGTTGGAATAAAAGTATCACCCATCTCATTCATCCTCGTAATGCACGAACTGGCAATTACCCAGGATATTGTTGCTATCGCCGCCGAACACGCTCAAAACCTTCCCGTCAAAAGAGTAACCCTAGAAATCGGTCAACTGGCGGCAGTGATGCCCGATGCCATTCGCTTCTGCTTTGATGTTTGCTGTCGGGGTACGGTATTGGAAGGAGCAAGTTTAGAAATCTTAGAAATTGCTGGTTTGGGAAAATGCCGTCAGTGTGGGGCAGAAATACCTTTAAGCGAACTCTTTGGTATTTGCGATCGCTGCGGTAGCGTCGATCTCGAAATCGTGCGGGGCAATGAACTGAAAATCAAGGAAATGGAGGTAAATGATCTATGTGCGTAACCTGCGGTTGTTCCGATGATAGCAAGGTCAGAATTACTAACTCGTCAACAGTAGCCAACGAACACCATCACTCTCAGTCTCACACTCATACCCACCCACCCCAACTTGATGCGCCTCAAGTTCACGCGCAAATGCACGGCACGACTATTAGCTTAGAACAAGATATTTTAAGCAAAAATGACTTAATTGCCGCTCAAAATCGAGGTTGGTTTAAAGGTCGCAATATCCTAGCACTCAATTTAGTCAGTTCTCCTGGTGCTGGCAAAACGACCCTCTTAATCCGCACGATTAACGATCTCAAAGGTCAAATTCCCATCAGCGTGATTGAAGGAGATCAGGAGACGGTTAACGATGCTCAAAAAATTAAGGCAACGGGGTGTCAAGTCGTCCAAATCAATACGGGGCAAGGCTGTCATTTAGATGCAGCAATGGTAGAGAGAGGATACACTGAACTAGATCCGCCCCTGCATTCAATTGTAGCGATCGAAAACGTTGGCAATCTGGTTTGCCCGGCACTATTCGACTTGGGTGAATACGCTAAAGTAGCGATTCTTTCCGTTACCGAAGGAGAAGATAAACCAATCAAATATCCCTATATGTTCCGCGCCAGCGAGGTGATAGTTTTGACCAAGATTGACCTATTGCCTTACGTTCAATTTGATGTCGATCGCTGTATTGAGTATGCTAAACAAGTAAATCCTCACATCCGCATCTTTCAGGTTTCGGCGACTACGGGGGAAGGGTTAGAAGATTGGTATGCTTGGTTGAAAACTCAATTTCAAAGCCTTAAAAAGCTATCGAGCAAGCAATCTTGAGACTGGTGGAAGAGACCCTAGCTTGAAAAGCCAAGGTGGCGACATCCGAGGTCTCCTCGGATGGGTGAGACCGCCGCAGGGCTTCCTTCCACTTCGTGAAATATTGCCACCGACTAAAGTTATAGAACAGTGCCATCTGGTAAAGTTGTTCCTGCTAAATTAGTTTGCTGTAGAGTTTCTTGATTGACATTAGCTCCTTTTAAATTAGCTAACTTTAAATTGGCTCCCACTAGACTTGCTCCACTTAAATTAGCTTCAGTCAAAATAGCTTCGGATAAATTTGCCTGGGATAAATTTGCGCCGACTAGATTAGCTCCCTGTAGATTTGCACCGCTTAAGTTAGCTTCGACTAAACTGGTACTGCTTAAATTAGCATTTTTGAGATCGGCTTCTGTCAAAATAGCATTCAAAACTGCACCACTAAAATTGACTCCTCTGAGAGATGCTCTAGTCAAATTAGCTTGAGCCAGATTAGCACCACTTAAGTTTCCGCCATTGAGAGTAACTTCAGTTAAATCAGCACGAGAAAGCTTTGCTCCACCTAAGTTAGCACCGATTAAATCTGCTTGTTGAAGGTTGCTGTTAACCAAATTAGAACCACTTAGATTTGTTCCAATTAAACTAGCTCTACTTAAATTAGCTCCTTGTAAATCAGCACCGCTTAAGTTGGCACCAACTAAATTCGCTCCTTGAAGATTAATACCTTTTAAATCAGCACGATACAAACCAACTCCTGTCAAATTAACTTCAGCAAAATCTCTTTCCCCATCGGCATATCTTTGGCATAATTCTGTAATGTCAGTCATTGCTTTTTACTCCCTTTTTTTCTATTCCCTCTGACTTGGGCGATCGCGTCTTATTGTGCCTTCTAACTTTGCACCTCGTAGATTGGCATTAATAAGATTTGCTTGCCTTAAATCCGCGCCTCTTAAATCAGCACCATAGAGGTTAGCTCCCCGTAAATCTGCTTGTTGTAAATTTGCCTCTCTCAGATTTGCTCCAGCGACGATCGCACCTTGTAAATTTGCCCCTGTTAAATTAGCCTGATGGAGAAAAGTACCTGTAAGTACCGCTTCATTTAGGTTAGTGTAACTGAGATCGGCATTTCTTAAGTCAGCACCACTGAGATTGGCTACCAACAAGATTGCACCTTGGAGATTAGCTTGATTGAAATTGGCTAAGACCAGAAATGCACCACTAAGATTGGCTTTAGCCAGTAAAGTATGGGATAGATTGGCTTGAATTAAATTAATTCCGCTTAATTTTGCTCCCCTCAGATCGATACCACTCAGTTCAACTCCGCTAAAATCTCTTTCTCCGGCAGCATAGAGTTTCAATAAAGTTGCTTTATCCATCTTCTTAGCTCGTAGTTACTAGCAGCGATTTAATGGACAGTTGTTAGTTAATATTCCTCACAACTTCCTTAGAATATTTACCTAAAACTATAAGTAACGAAAAATTAAAGCTAGTAATCATTCAATTAGTCTGAAAGGGATCTATCTACTGTTAATCATATTCTTGGTTACTCAATCATGGATCTGGGTGGACACAAAAAGTCAACAAAGCTAACCTCTTCTCCATCTGCCTTTGTTCCCTCCAAAGAAGGTGCAAAAAAACTTAATCCCTGGTTAGTTGGTATCGTTTTATTCACTCTCGTCGGTGGAGGAATCACTTATCTACTTATTGCTCAATCTCAGAAACAAACTTCCATTCCCGAACCAACAACAGCTATTGCACCTGTTACCGCAGTGACAGCTTTAGGAAGAATAGAACCTGAAGGAGAAGTAATCAAGCTATCCGTAGCTAAAGCTCAAGATAGTCGTGTTAATCAATTATTTGTCGAAGAAGGCGATCGCGTTAAAGCTGATCAAACTATTGCTATTCTTCAAGGTTTAGACAAAAAACAGGCAGAATTAGCTGAAGCCAAAAAAAATGTGGCAATTTATCGAGCTAGACTGGCCAAAACTCACGCAGGAGCAGCTAAGTTAGCTGAAATCACTGCCCAACAAGCCAATATAGCTCGTCTACAAGCTCAACTTGCTACTGAAAAGATGCAGAGAGAAGCAGAAATAGCTGATGTCCAAGCTGAGTTAAACAATGCAGAAATTAATTATCAACGCTATCAAACTCTGTATCAACAAGGTGCAGTTACGAGATCAGCTTTTGATGATCGCCAAGAAGCATATCACAGAGCGCAAGCTAGAGTAAAAGAAGCACAAGCCAGATTAGCTAATACTGTTGCCACTTTAGAGAAACAGATTGAGCAGGAACAAGCAACATTAGAGCAATTAAGCGAAGTCCGTCCAGTGGATCTTCAAGAAGCACAAGCAGAATTAGACCATGCGATCGCACAAATTCAACGGATTGAAACTGAATTAGAAGATTATTACGTCAGAGTCCCTATCGATGGACAAATTCTCAAAATTAATACCCGCGTTGGCGAACAGGTTAATACTACTCAAGGCATTGTTGAATTAGGACGTACTAATCAAATGTATGCGATCGCTGAAGTTTATGAAACTGATGTTAGCAAAATTAAGTTAGGACAGAGAGCAACGGTAATCAGTGAACATGGTGGCTTTGAGGGAAAACTAACAGGAACAATAGACCATGTTGGCTTACAAATTAAAAAACAAGATGTACTTGAATCTGATCCTACTGCCCGAAAAGATGCTCGTGTAGTTGAAGTGAAAATTCGCCTCGATCCCGAAGATAGTAACCAAGTAGCAGGGCTAACCAACTTACAGGTGCGTATTCGGATTGATGTTGAAAATTAATAACCAATAACCAATGACCAATAACCAATAACCAATGACCAATGACCAAACTTCCCTCAATTAAAACTTTACTACATAAATTCGCTCAAGAACCTCCTCTAGGTTGGGCGCAACTCAGCCATCAAAAAGTACGCTTGCTAGTAGCTTTATCAGGCATCGCCTTTGCTGATATTTTAATTTTTATGCAGCTTGGTTTCTATACCAGTATCTTTGGAGGAATTACTCGTATCCACGAACATCTCCAAGGAGATTTAATTGTAGTTAGCAGTCGGGCTAAGTTTCTGGCAGATGGTCAAACTTTTTCTCGCCGTTACTTATATCAAGCAGCAGCAGTAGAGGGAGTCGATTCGGCTACTTCTTTGTACTATTCTTTTGGCAGATGGATTAACCCCTGGGAAAAAAAAGTTACTAGTGTTGCTGTAATTGCTTTTAATCCTATTCGTCCCGTCTTCGATTTACCTGCCATCAACCAACAGCTACATCAAATTCAACTACCCGATACCTTCTTATTTGATAGTAAATCCCAACCTGATTTAGGCCCAGTAGCCCAATATCTCCAACAGAAACCAACCTTTACTACAGAAATATCAGACCGCAGAATTACTGTAGCTGGTACTTATACTTTGGGTAGTAATCTCTTCGTAGAAGGTCATGTGATCACTAGCGATTGGAATTACTTACGCTTATTTGGTGAAGATAGTTTAGAAAATCCCAAACTTGGTATTTTTCACCTCAAACCTGGTGCTGATGTGCAAACAGTTAAACAAAATATTCAGGCAAGATTACCGAGTGAAGTCGAGGTAATGACTCATCAAGAATTTATTCAGGCAGAACAAGACTTTTGGGATCAAAATCATCCAGCAGGTACGATTTTTAACTTTGGGATCATGATGGGATTTATCGTTGGGGTAGTGATTGTCTATCAGGTTTTATATGCAGACGTAAACGATCATTTAGCCGAATATGCCACCCTCAAAGCAATGGGTTATTCGGATCTAAACCTGTTAAGCGTAGTCTTTCAAGAAGCAATTATTTTAGCCATTTTAGGATTTTTGCCTGGTTTTGGGATTTCGATTGGAATGTATAGTTTACTCGAATATCTCACCCGAATGCCCCTTGGGATGCGCCCCGATGTAGCAGTGAGAGTTTTTATTTTAACTGTAGTAATGTGTTTAATCTCAGCAGCGATCGCAATTAGGAAACTACAGTCTGCTGATCCTGCTGAAGTATTTTAGAGTTTGGCTAATATTGAACACTCGATTGTAAATATAGAAAGATAAGGATAAAACAAGATGAAACAATGGTATGAAGAATTATTTGAAAATTATGGGATGAAATACGATCGGGAGATTTTTGTCCAAGGCACAATCGGAGAATGTGATTTTCTCGAACAAGAAATCAACTATGACAAAACTAGTCGAATCTTGGATATCGGATGTGGAACAGGAAGGCATTCAATTGAATTATCAAAAAGAGGATATAACGTTACGGGAATCGATCTATCAGAATCTCAATTAAAAAGGGCTAGAGAAAAGGCATCCGAGCAAAATTTGCCAATTAATTTTGAAAAACATGACGCAAGAAAACTTACTTTTTTAAATGAATTCGATCTGGTTATCATGCTCTGTGAAGGTGCTTTTTCCTTAATGGAAACTGATGAGATGAATTTTCAAATTCTTCGTAATGCAACTAATGCTTTAAAGCCCAAAGGGAAATTAATATTTACTACTTTGAACGGATTATTTCCTTTATTTCATTCTGTTAGCGAATTTCTCGCTTCGGCAGCAAAAGCAGGAAATGCCACCTATCGTAATAATTCATTTGATTTAATGACATTTCGCGATCGCAGTACTATACAGATTGAGGACGATCTTGGTAACAAAAAAGAATTGGAATGTAACGAAAGGTATTATGTACCATCGGAAATAACCTGGCTTTTGAAAACACTGAATTTTAAAATTATCGAGATCTTCGGTGCAAAACTCGGTGCTTTTAGTCGCAACGATCAATTAACAACTGAAGATTATGAGATGTTGGTCATAGCAGAAAAATAACAAAATTCCAACAAATTACGATACAAATGACTATCATTATGAATCATGTCCCAAAATAGTGTCGTTACCATTCGTAATCTCAATCATGCTTTTGGTAAGGGTGAATTACGTAAACCTGTGTTATTTGAAATCGATTTAGATATCGATCCTGGTGAAATTGTACTTCTCACTGGACCATCGGGAAGTGGGAAAACAACTCTCTTAACCCTAATCGGCGGTTTGCGTTCGGTACAAGAAGGAAGCGTCGAGGTTTTAGGTTATCAACTTTGTGGTGCGACTAAATCAGAATTAGTCAAAGTACGCAATCAAATTGGTTTTATCTTTCAATCACACAACTTATTAGCTTGTTTAACTGTTCAACAAAACGTCCGAATGTCACTACGACTTCATCAAGATATTCCTTTTGAAACCAGAGATTTAAAAGTAACAAACATCTTAAAAGCGGTAGGATTAGAAGACAGAATGAATTATTATCCCGATAACCTTTCTGGCGGACAAAAACAACGAGTTGCGATCGCTCGTGCTTTAGTTTCTCAACCAAAATTAGTACTTGCTGATGAACCTACGGCTGCCTTAGATAGTAAATCTGGTCGGGATGTAGTAGAAATTATGCAACAATTAGCTAAGGAACAAAATTGTACGATTCTCTTAGTCACCCACGATAACCGCATCTTAGACATTGCCGACCGCATTATTCACATGGAAGATGGTCGTTTAGCAAGAGATACAGCCTTAGTGACTCCCTAAAGGTTAATTATTAAGTTTTTTTGTGAGTTAAATGTCAAATCGTCTCGGAGTATAAACCCAGGGATTGTTATTTGTACGGGATATTACCCTTGTTTTACTCGATCCAATTAAGATAACAGTACGCATATCAGCATCTTCACTCCTCAAGCGATCGAGCGTTTTAATTTCCGTAAATTGTCCCGTTCTGCCTAAATTGCGTGCTAGTACAATGGGAGTGTCAGGCGATCGCCAGCGTAAGATAATTTCTTTGGCTTTCTCTAATTGCCAGGTGCGTTGTTGGGAAACTGGATTGTAAAAAGCCATAACAAAATCGGCTTTAGCAGCAGCATCAATGCGTTCTGCGATGACCGACCAAGGTTTAAGAATATCAGAAAGAGAAATCGCACAAAAATCATGACCCAAAGGCGCACCGACAACAGCAGCAGCAGCTTGCATGGCTGAAATACCAGGACAAACTTGGATCTCTATACTTTGCCATTGGGGTTTATTTTCCCGTTCTAGTACCTCAAAAACGGCTGCTGCCATGGCAAAAATCCCTGGATCTCCAGAAGAAACCACCGCTACCGATCGCCCTGTTGCAGCTAATTCTAAGGCGGATTTTGCTCGTTCGATTTCGACACGATTATCTGATTCATGTCGTTGCTGATTTTTTCTCAGGGGTTCGACTAAATTGAGATAGGTTTTATAACCAACCCAATCGGTTGAGGTTTGCAGTACTTCTTTAACTTCTTTTGACATCCAGTTTTCCGAACCAGGCCCAGTACCAACGATCGCTAGTTTTCCTCTTGCTTGACCGATATTATTAACATTAATGGGTAAAGGTGCAGAAGCGATCGCGGTCAAATTATCTGAGGTAATTAATGTACCTGTTGCACCTACAGCTTGTAATGCTAATGCTTCAGCAATATTTTTATCGATCTTTAATTGATTAAGATCAAATAACCGAACGGGTATTTTAAGACTTTGAGCAATACTATTAATCTCAGGATGATTTGCCTCTGTATTGAGAACAAATATTCCAGCGATCGCCTGAGAAGATAAATTGCTATTAATAAGTAGTCTTTCAATTAGTGCGATTGCTTCTTGAGGTTCTTGACTAATCTTACCGTCAAGTCCAATTACTAGGGTTTTGGGATGATAAACCAAACAATTTTTAGCTGGCGCAATTATTTTTTCAGTAACCTTGATCGTTAATTGTCCATCTTCTCTAATTGGTAACCTACTCTCCTGTAACCAAGGTGCTGTACCTTCTAATTTTACTGTCGCACCAGAAAGTAAATCGGCAATAAATGTCTTAGCGTCTTCTGGATTAGCCAAATAATAATCTGAAGGAGGAGAAAGCAGAGTGGTACGAAAACGAATATCCCCCGTAGTTGTAATAGCAGGGGATACTTTTAAAGCTTCAGCAATAGTTCTTGCCAAATCATTGACACCATGTAAACCACCAAGCAAAGGAACAACCGCACTACCATCTTCTGCGATCGCTAAGACAGGTGGTTCGTGCCATTTATTAGTTAGTAAGGGTGCTAAAGTACGAATTAAAATTCCTGCTGCACAGATGCCAATTATCGGAGTATTTTGAGTAAATAATTCTCGCAGCGTATCGCCAAAATTAGTAAAACTGACATCAACTTCAGAAGTGCGATTTTCCAATCCATAGATAGTGGAATCTGGTAAAACAGTGGTGATATGTCTAGCCAAAGGAACGCTATTTTGATTGAGGACAAGAATAGCAGGAGCGATAATAGTCATGCGATCGTAATTTTTATTAGGAGAGCGCACCAGTCACCCGTTCCCCGTCTTGAAAAGACGGGGCTTGCGGGTGACCGTTGTTGATACTCCAACGCATAAAATGACGTTGGATTCTTCCGTCTAGCCCAACCTTAAACAAGATCGTATTCATGAAGATACCCCTTGGTCTTTTATTCGACAATCCAATATCACTATCGGCATCGGGGAGAGTGCGAGACTCTGGACAGTGCCAAACAGCCCGTCTTGATGATTACCTACGACCATTACAGTCTCAAGCCTCTGGCTGGATTTTTCATAGGTCTTCTAGAATCAACAAGATTTTTCAGTGGTTAGTTTCGCGAATCGCTGATACCTAACTTGTTCGGTTGTACAACCAAGAACATCTTGGTTTCAAAAGCTAAGAACATCTTAGCTGAAAGTATTATACAACGGCTCAAAGTCTTGTTATATAAAGATTTGATGCCTGAATTGTATAGTTTGACGACCCTTAAAAGGAGGGGCTGTCGCCTGGGAAACCACAGGCGTTTATAGAACCCATTTGGGATCTTTTTAAGCATTAGCTAATCTTTTAAGCATCAATCTGACAAAACAAAGGTCAATCTTGGTGGTGGCATTCTCAAGAGTTCTCTCAAAATTCTTGACTAAACTTTTACACCTTTCCATCCAGGAATTGGTTCTTTCGATGACCCACCTAGCTTTTACTGGAACAAAGCCCGTTTTTCCTTCCTTTTCCTTTTGAGCTTTTGAGGGTTTGGGCGATAGCTTAAGCTTAATCTTATTTTGGAGCTGAGGATAAATTTTTTTTAACTCCTCCATCAGTTTTTCTGGATGATATCCGTTGTCAAGAAGAATGGTAATTTTAGGAATGTTGACGGGTTTCGATTTAAAGTAATCGATATTGTCCGATAACATTTCAATTAATCCTTGATCGTCGGATACGTTGGCACGAGTGCAATGAGTAAAGAAAGGAAATCCCAAGGTATCGACAGCTAGGTGTCTTTTAATTCCGTTTGTGGCTTTGTAAAAACAAAATCCTTTGGACTCAATACTGGCATTACAAGTATTTTTTACGGCTTGTGAATCGATGATGATTAAGGTTGTCCATCGGGCTTTTTTTTTACAGAAGAGCGAACCTGACTATGTAAAACATCCCTAATTTCTTCAATTACCCCTTCTGCTCGCCATTGTTTATAGTACCAAAATACTGTTGAATAAGGTGGTAAATCTTTAGGTAAGTCACACCAATTGCAACCATTTTTTAATTGATACAAAATACCATCCAAAATTTCTCTTTTACTCCATTATTGACAACTGGGTATCGCCACTGATGAACCATAGGAAGATGTGAGTATCTAGCAGAATCCTCATTTGCCCTCGAATGCGCTGAGAAGGTCTTCCGGCAAAGGAGCATCGAAATCATTTGGAACGGTAAACTCGCCTGCACACAAACCAAATGGTCGCAATTGCTTACTACTAGCAATAGGTCTTAGCTCAGCGATCGCTTTATCTGCTTGAACAATAACAAATGTTGCACCTGCCTCCACTTGACGCAGATATTTTGAGGGATCGCGCTGCATTTGATCAACTGTCACGCTTAACATAAAAAAAGCCTCAGTGTAAGTTCAAGGGATAATACCCTCTCTCTCTCAATTGTAGATGATGGGTCGTATGCTCCCAGCTAGGATCGCTCTTGAATCCTAATTTCTGATAAAACTCAAACTCATCAGCAGCTGGCGTATCGGTTCGCAGTGTCAATAGTTGGTAATATTGATGGGCTTCGCGAATAAGCTGAGTGACCAGCGATCGCCAACAACTCCATGTCTCGCCAACGCTTCCCGATTACCTGCACCCCAAGTGGTAAGCCGCTTTGAGTTTGTCCAACTGGAATGACCACTACTGGATAGCCCGTAAGGTTAAATGGCACAACATAAGCACCCGATGCCATAGAATACGGCACATTGCTCTCGTCTACTCGAATGGCT
>JBHJNX010000085.1:0-16740 GCA_050330335.1 Pleurocapsa sp.
CATAAGCACCCGATGCCATAGAATACGGCACATTGCTCTCGTCTACTCGAATGGCTGCACCACGTTTCCGATGTGTAAAGGCTGGAGTCATCGCGACAGGACATAGCCAAGCATCCCATTCGGTTAATACTTCATCCATTTCAGTGATTAAGTGATCTCGCTCCGTTAGCGTTTCAAAGTAACCTTTCAGAAATTTTCTCCTCGAAGTAAAGCTTTATCTGCTTGCTTGGCTGCACTTCGGGCATTATTTTCATCTAGCGTGCAAATCGCATTCAGTTTTGAGTTGTGTTTGGCAATTTGAGCCAGATGAGCATCAAGAACTTCAACCGCAGAAACTTGGCGATTGCGGATCATCTGGGCAAGTTGACAAGCTGTGGCAAAAAAAGGATCACTCATAATTCTGTTGCATTTGAAGCAATTCTAATCCCTAAGTATTTACAACCATCAACTTAACATCAAATACCTCACCGATATTCTTGACGCACCGCCCTAACCGATAGTCTGATCTGCATAACGCGAAGCTAAGCCGCGCCGCTTTTTGGCGTCGGCTTGAGCGTATAGTTAGGGCACAACTTCTGATAGAGAAACTCCGGTGCGAAATCGGCGCCGTTTGGCCAGACAATCGTTCCGAGTTCCGTGTTCAGCGCAAGCTCCGCGAACCGGGCCTTGTCGTTCAAGGGTTCAAATATCTCTCCCCACAATTCACTCTTAAGATCGACTTCGCCCTCTACCGCGTCTGCAAACATTAACCAGACGCGGTAATCGCCCTGATATTTTGCCTCTCGTAATTTCGGCAGCATGGCATTACTCCAACGGTTCAATTTTTTTCAAGGCTTTTCTCTCGCGAGCAAGATTCCAGTCTTCAGTTAGTTCAGCTCGGTGATATAAGTATAATATCAAGAATTTTTCTGAATATCATTCTGTGGAAAAACTTCGTACAAAACTGCTTGAACAAGTCAGTGATGTCATTCTTCCCAAACATTATTCTTACAAATCTAAAAAAAGCTACGTTAATTGAATTAAACGCTACATCATATTTCATAATAAGCGTCATCCTCAAAAAATGAGCGAAAAAGAAATTGAAGGATTTTTTACTCGCGATCGCAATCACGCGCAGCTTCCCTGACCGCCGTAAAATAAAATATCGCTAATGATGTTGAACAATTACAACAAATGGGAATTATTCTAATTGACCGTCCTAATGGAGAAACTAGTATCGTTCATAGTGCTATGCTAACAATAACCTACGAATACAAGTTACAACAAACTCCTAAACAAATTGTCGCCATCGAGCAGATGCTAGATGTGTGTCGCTCTGTTTGGAACTTTGCCCTTAGACAGCGAAAAGATTGGTGTGCGTCTCGTAAGTCTCCTATTAACGCTTGTTCGATTCAATCTGAATACATCAACTTTGTTAGCTGGCAAAGAGGAATGCTTTTATTTTTACCAAAAATTAAAGCTAATAAGAATGACAATTATTGAACATAAGTCCTCCTCAAATCCAACAAGAAGGCGTTTCTTGTTGGTTGTAGGTTTAATTGTAGGAATATTTATCCTCTGGTTGAGTTTGATCGCTAGTATTAGTTGGGGTGCTGCGGATATCTCAATTTCCGAAATATATCGGGCTTTTACTGCTTTTGATAGTTCGAGCAATCATTTAATTATTCGTACTGTGCGCTTACCGCGATCGCTGATTGCCATGGTAGTGGGTGCAGCCTTGGCGGTAGCGGGGGGGATTATGCAGGGGCTAACCCTCAATCCTTTAGCATCTCCTGGGATATTGGGAGTGAATGCAGGGGCAGCTTTTGCGGTAGTGGTAGGAACTTTTCTGTTGGGAAGTGTCTCTTTAAATGTCTATACCTGGTTTGCTTTTGCAGGGGCAGCTATTACTGCGGTTGCAGTCTATTTTTTAGGTTCGTTGGGACGCGGTGGCATAACTCCTTTTAACTTAACCATAGCGGGTGCAGCATTAACCGCTTTTATTTCTTCGGTCACCAGTGGTATTTTAATTATCAGTCAACGCACCCTAGAAGAAATTAGATTCTGGCTGGCTGGCTCAGTCGCAGGTAGAGATTTAAATTTATTTTGGCAAGTATTACCCTATATCTCCATTGGCTTAATTTTAGGATTACTTCTAAGCAAGCAAATCACCATCCTTAGCCTGGGGGAAGATACCGCTAAAAGTTTGGGGCAATCAACTGTTGTAATTAAGATTTTGGCAGCTATCAGTATCATTTTACTAGCGGGTTCAAGTGTGGCGATCGCAGGCCCGATTGGTTTTGTCGGTTTAATTGTCCCCCATCTAGTTCGTTTCTTCGTAGGCATTGATTACCGCTGGATTCTGCCCTATTCCGCCATTTTAGGCGCAATCATAGTTTTAATTGCCGATACCTGCGGTCGTCTGATTATACGGCCTAGTGAATTACCCGTAGGTTTAATGATGCCCTTGATTGGCGCACCGTTTTTTATTTATTTGATTAGGTGGAAAATGAAGCGTTGATATCCTCACCACACGCTAGGTAAAACAATTTGTTAGAGATGACATCGAGTTTGTTACTGATGTTACAGCAGTTTTTGCGCTTAGCAGACCGCATTAAATTGTCTTAAGTAATAAGTATTATTTGTTCTGACATAAGTCTGTTTGACTGAAATTTGCTGTAAGTGTTACTGTACACCAAAATAAACAGAGGCGACACCCAGATTCGAACTGGGGAGTAATGGATTTGCAATCCACGGCCTTACCACTTGGCTATGTCGCCATAATACCCAGTCTACACTGAGCAAACATCTGGAGTATTCATTTTCACCCGGGTTAGTTAACCTATCATATAACTGTCAATGAAAGCAACCTATGATTTTCAACTTAAGATATTTTATGTTTTCAAGTATATCAGATAATTTCAGGAATTTTGAGCAATTATCGAGGTAGAAAATTTACTTAATCAATTAATGGTTGATTGTGCCTGTTGGTAGTTACAATCTTACAAAGAGTTAGCTGTGTTCCCTCTCTGTTCCAATGGACGCGATCAAAAACTTCATGTAAGATGCATAAACCTCTACCATTCTCGTCCTCATCTAAAGGAAGGTGATGTATTTGGTTTAATTCTTGATTACTACAACTACATTGAGGATTAAAACCTGCACCTTGATCAACTATTACCCAAGAATATTCGTGGGTGTTAATTGCATAGCGAACCACAATGGTTTTACTGGGGTCTAGTTTATTACCATGTTTGGCAGCATTTACTAAGGCTTCTTGTAGTCCCAATCTTATTTCTGCTCTCCACTCCGGAGGAATACTAGCTAATAGTAAATCGAGAATGGGACAAAGATACAGGGTTGAAGCAAAGCTGATGGTACTCCACTTGCTTCTATTCCAGGGAATAGGAATGGAAATCACTAATTATACCTCTAGCGTAAATTCCAGGATTTTTGTACTTAAATAGTTACAGTTACGGTAATAATGTTTGATAGCGGAACTATAGCAATCTTATTTAAGGTGAGAGAGTGACTTGGTTCAGTATCGGTGATCATTCGTAATTTCTTCGGTTTATTCATGGAAGCTACTATTCAATTATACTAAAATTTGTCTACTTAGAGCATTATTGTCTGTTTAACTATTTTTTAGTTAGGAATACCGCGCATTCTACATGGGTAGTTTGAGGAAAAAAATCAGCAGGTTGAACAAAAGTTGGTCGATAAATACCAGATTGACAGATTAATTTTAGATCTCTGGCAAGGGTAGCCGGTTTACAACTAATATAAATGATTTGGTATGGTTGCAAAGTTAATAAGGTAGAAATTACTTCAGGAGCGCATCCTTTGCGGGGTGGATCGAGGAGAATAAGATCTGGCTTAATTTTAAGTTGTGATAGGCAAGTTTCTACTTTACCCGTATAAAAACTAATATTATTAATTCGCGCGATCGCTGCATTTTGTTTAGCTTTGGCGATTGACGTAGGGGAGACTTCAATACCGATAACTTGTTTAACTTTTTTGGCTAGGGGTAAACTAAAAGTGCCGATTCCACAATAAGCATCTACTAAAATTTCCTCTCCTGTTAAATTAAGTCGTGAGGCGATCGTTTCTAAGAGAAGTTCGGCTGCTTCGGTATTAACCTGAAAGAAAGTATCGGAACTAATATGTAGTTCTACTCCTGCAAAAATTTCTCTCAAATGGGGTTTTCCCGCTATAGTACGAGTTTGGTCGCCAAAAATTACGTTAGTGCGATCGCACTGGAGATTGAGACAGACACCAACTAACTGAGGATATCTCTCCAACCAAATTCTAGCTTGCTCTTCAACTTCGTTTAACTGCCAACTAGTAGTAACTAAAGTTAACAATATTTCTCCAGTACGACTACCAATCCGTAAAGAGAGATGGCGTAATTTACCCTGATGGTTGACTTCATTATAAATAGACCAACCTCGTTCGTATATATCTTGTTTGACTTCTTTGAGTAGGGGATGCAAGCGTAAATCTTGAACGGGACATTGATTAAGATTAACTATTTTATGGCTACCATGACGGTAATAACCAGCTTGTACTTGCCCGGTACTCGATCGCCCCAAAGGGTAAGTTGATTTATTGCGATAATTTAGAGTCTGAGGAGTATACAATACTGGTTCAACATCTAAATCTGGAAACTCGCCGATACGTTGTAGGCTTTGAATTACTTGCTGGCGTTTAAGTTGCCGTTGATATTCTCCAGAAATATGCTGCCACTGACAACCACCACACTTATCGGCAACAATACACTGAGGTCGGATACGATATTCTGAGGGAGTTAATAACTGGTGTAGTTTACCCCGTGCGTATTTAGATTTTAGCTCTGTCAGGCGTACCTGCAAGCGATCGCCAGTTACCGCATCGGGAACAAATATCACTTTACCTTGATATCTGCCTACACCTTCTCCGCTACTGTTAATATCGGTGATTTCTAAGTCAATCAAATCTCCTGGATGCAATTTTTGTTTCCTTGTTTATGTTTTAAATAACTATCTAAACTAATTCACTTTAATTCAACTTTTTGATTTCTAATTGTAATTTTAACCAAGCTCGATCTAGTCTATCAGAAAAATTGGTTTAAAACCTCCCCCTTGCGTCCCCCCTAGTAGGGGGGATAGAGGGGGGTGGGGACTGTACATTAGTACGACTTTAGCTTACCATAGTCAATCTAGTTTGGTAAGCACAATGTTATGATTTTTCATCACCATAAAGTTCTAAATTTTTGGTGAGAATTTTCTGCCAATTATAATTTCTCTCTACGTGTTTTTGAGCTTTCTGTGCCATTGGAATTAACTGTTCCGGATTCAAGATGGCTTTGTTTAACTGTTTTCTCAAAGATTCGAGATTACCGGCTTCAAACAATAAACCCCGATCTTTACCGATTAACTGCTGATGGGGAGGAATGTCGCTAGCCAACACTGGAATACCTTCTCTCATCGCTTCTAACATCGCCAGAGGTAATCCTTCTAAGTCTGAAGGCATTAAAAATAGTCCCGCTCCGCGCACGATTTCAGATAGACGACTGCCTTCTAGGGCTTGAGTAAAAATAATATTCTGGTTGTTGGCACTAATATGGTTGAGTTTTAATTTAAAGTCATTAGTACTGTTTAGCTCCCCTACTAGTACTAATTTCCATCCCGCTAGATCGAGAGACTCAAAGGCTTTGATCAATAGATCCGGTCGTTTTTCTGGTACTAATCTACCCAAGAACAAGATATAACGTCCCGTAGCTAAACCTAAAGACTCACTGTAAGACAGACTAGTTGCTGTTGCCTCATATTTGGCGGGAGCAGTAGGTATGTAATTAGTCTTTAAACCGTAAGTTTTATAAAAATAGGTCTGAAGATATTGAGACACGACGATGATATCGTGTGCATATCGCACTGCACTTTTTTCTCCCAGCCTGATAATATTACTAGCCAGTCTATTCCATTTAGCTCTTTGCCAATCTAGACCATGACAAGTGACGATAATTTTGGCAGAAGACAATAGTCGTGTAATTCCACAAAACAAAGCTGGCCCTAGAGCGTGAATGTGGACGATATCGTAACCTTTAAAAGTTGCCATAATAGTGGCGATAAAACAGTTAAGGAAAGTGTCCAACCCTAATATAGAAACTGATGGCAGCGAAACAATTCTAATACCCTTATATTTATAGACCGAAAATCCAGGTTTATTAGTGTAATTAGAACGAGCATATAAATCGACACTATGACCATGCTGGATCATTCTGCTATACAATTCTTCTGAATAGTGTTCTATTCCACCCTGACTTGCAGGTAAACCTTTTACCCCAATTACAGCTATTTTCATAAATTCAATTCAAGCCAAGTAACATTTTGTTAACCAGAGTTGGGGTTAACTGCATTGTTATAGACAGGAGCTAGTAGGTAGCAGTCGACTAGTAATCAACTATCAACATCTCCATCGGTTTATTCTTTTTCTGGAACTGACATTTTTTTATTGGGTTCACAATTGGTTTTGTGACTTTCAGATGCCACAACTACTAACTATCTGTATCTCAAGACAAAACAGACATAGCCGCCGACTGGCAACTATATTGAGCGACACTAAAAGTTTAGTATTTTTTGGGATATTTTTGCTAATTTCAGCAATATTGATTTAAATCATGAACATGACTATGTGCATAAATTAAGTAATAGGCAATAGGTAATAAGTATTTCTGCCTCCTGCCTCTCTTGGTCAATGTTCCCTTGGGGATTAATGACATTAGACAGTAACTTGATCGTCTTGTCGAACGGTATTGATAATATTCATCAAACGCAAACCTAGTTCCCAGTCAGACAGCCCTTGATTGTTATAATTAATGGCGACGGAAGCTGCTGGGGGATTAATCCGCACCTGTTTAACGTATTCATCGGCATTTAAAGCTTGTTGTAAACGACGGGCAAAATCAGCGTCAATTGCTAACTGAGGCATTTTTAAACGCACTCTTCCAGGTACAGCATGAGCGATGCTATAACCTTCAAAATTAGTTTCTGACGTATTTAGATTATCTTGGACATCTATAGTATGGCGATCTCCTACTTCGGTTAAAGTTTTTGGTGGTTCTTGTTTTAGTTGAACAAACAGTTGACGGGCTAAACTTGCTACTAATAAATTGACTAATAAGGCATTTGCCCCTCGCAGTTGAAATCGACTGGTAACGAATACTCCAATTGCCACGGGGAGAATCATTTCGATTTCTCCATGTTCTCTTAAAAATGCTCCTAGTTGAGAAGTTATATCTTCTGTAGAGAGGTTACTAAGGTTATTTGTTGAAGTTGTAGCTGTCATTTCTCTAGTTTACTCCTATCTTGATAAGTTGCCTATATAACTATATAACGTGCCTTAAATAACTGAGAATTTAAAAAGATTTATGGTAATTTAGTTGTTGAGATCAATTTGGCTTGGTATCCCCTTTTTTCTAAAGCTTGAATTAAACTCTCGACCCTAATTTCATACTTATCAGAGCTTGCAACTGTAATTCTCTTTTGGGACAAATTAACTTTCACGAAGTCAGAGGAAGCTCCGTCGTTTTACGGCAGAGTCTCTCTGACTTTGTCAACTCCTGCAACTTTTTGCAGAGCTTCTCTAACGGTTTGAGCGCACATTTGACAGTGAATATCTTCACTGTGTAATTGAATTATACCCATTCGTAAAATTCGGTAGTGTCGGGATTACAGAAAGTGCAGTCATGACACTTATCGGGCATTGGCAGCCTACGCACTCTTCCTTTTTGAATTAACTTGTTGAGCATTTGCCTAAGTGCATCTCCATCTATATGAAAATGTAACTCCATTTCTGCTAGAGAAACGCGACGATAATCGAGTACAAAGTCTTGTAGTTCTTTAAGAATCATCAGAAAAATCCTTTTTAGGAATTTATAGCGATCGGGTGTTTCGATAAATGCTATATCTTTTTAGGTTATAGATTTTCAAGCCCTATGTAAGTAAGATACGATAATGATTTATAAACTTTAAACTATAGCTAATAGTTCTCATTTAACAATATCAGCAAAATACCCCAATAGACTTATTCTATACATCGATATTAATGAAAGCTTAATTTTATTAGACTTGTTGCGTAATAAAATTTGAAACGGCTGAAAAGCTTACCAGATATGGCTTACGGACATTGGTGTTCTGAAATTGCTCAATGCCTTGATTGACAAGGGGTTTAGCCACTTTTATAGCCTAATTCGCAACAAGTCTATTATCTGCCCTTACCTTAACTAAGTCAGAGAGCAGCTGCTGAAAGTTGGAGTTGAGCGATCGCTTGAGGTCTAACCTTTGTAAAAAATCTAAAATTGCTTCAATTAAATATATAACTTGGCAGATAACAGAAATACCTTAAGAAATTAGGAATAAAGTATTAGATGAATTATGTTAACTTTAGTAATCATATATAGGAAGCTAGCTCGAAAAATATTTTATAAAACTTAACTTAAAATATTTTGTTAAGTATATTTAATTTTAAGTAAAAGCCTTGATTTATGAAAAATGCTGAAAATCATAATAACTTGGGAATTTTTATTCTTTATTGAACTCCCTGAATCAGCATTAATTTATATTAAGACAAGATTTAGATATGATAATCTGAGATTAGAAATGATAATCTAAAAATTGAAAAATCAATGTTGAACTAAAAAAGAAGCAATTGGTAGCAGAATTTTTCTATGGAAAAGATTTGATTTTTTCTATGGAAAAGATTTTAATCCTTTGTTCTTTTGATAAATAAAAAATTCATTTTTAGAATTTATTCTGCACGTTTAATGTAAATTAAATCATAGAACCCTTGCAATATCTTCGATAAGTTTAAAGTAATTATTTTTGACAAGCTTTAGAATTCTTATTGAATAGAGGTGATTTTAATTTACATCAGGCGTTTGGTTGGGAATTCTAACTTCAAATTTCAATTTGACGAGCAAAAATAGCATCAATTTAAAGGAGATTTTGTCAATGAGTATTGTGGCTAAAGTGATTGCTCAATCAGATTTTTCTGAGCGATTTTTAAGTAGTGCTGAGTTGACTCAGCTTCAAGATTTTTTTAATCAAGGTAGTGTACGTATTAGTGCTGCCCAAAAATTAGCAGCTAACGAACAGAAGATTGTTGATCAAGGTAGCAAGCAGTTCTGGTCTAGTTGCCCCAATACCCCCAGCAATAAAGGTGATGCGCAAAAAACCGCTCTATGTCAACGGGATCAGGGGTGGTACATTCGTTTAGTCAGTTATTGCGTTCTGGCTGGTAATTCTAAGCCTCTAGAAGACATTGGACTCGATGGTATGCGCGATATGTATATCTCTCTGGGGGTTCCCCTCCCTAATCTTAAGGTTGCAATGGGCTGCTTAAAGTCAGTTGCTATGAGTCTATTAAGTTCCGAGGAAGCTGCCCTGGCTGGACCCTACTTCGATCAACTGATACGTGCTTTTTAAGAGATATCACTTTTAACCTTCTAGAAAACTTGGTTCAAGCCTATAAAGGAATGAAAAACTTCAGACTCTAAGGCGAGACAGGTTCAAGACACAAAAGCGTATTTTTTCTGTAGTTAAACTCCGTACTAAAAAATAAGAAATAGCCATGCAAGACACAATTACTTCCTTGATTAACCCTGCTGATGAGAAAGGTCAATATCTTGAGGGTAATGAACTAGAAAAACTCAAGAAATACTTTCAAACTGGTACTTTACGGGTCAAAGCAGCTAATCAGATTGGGTCGAGTGCTGCCAGTATTATAAGTGAATCAGTTGCCAAAAGCCTGCTATATGGAGACATTACACTCCCTGGTGGCAATATGTATCCCACAAGACGTTATGCAGCTTGTCTAAGAGATTTAACCTACTTTTTGCGTTATGCCACTTATGCCATGCTGGCAGCTGACACCTCCATCTTGGATGAGCGAGTTCTCAACGGACTAAAGGACACTTACTCATCTTTAGGAGTTCCTATTGAGCCAACGATTCAGGCTCTCCAGGCGATGAAAGAAGTAGTGACTCAACGGGTGGGGACTGAAGCAGGTCAAGAAATGGATGTCTATTTCGATCACATCATTAATGGTCTGGGCTAGGTTCTAAAAATCTTCCCCTAAAGCCTATTCTTGCTTAAGGATAGGCTTACTTGAGAAATCACTGCTAAAGTCAAACTATTACTATGTACGCTTCCAATAAAACCCAGGAGCAATATCCCTGGTGGTCGGGAAATGCCCGATTTATTGACTTATCTAACACATTTATTGTGGCTCACGTTGCTCAAGCTGCCCTAATTATGTTGTGGGCTGGAGCATTTACCTTATTTGAGTTAGCCGTCTATTCTCCTGATGAGCCACTATACACTCAAGGACTAATTTTGTTACCACATCTGGCGACTGAAGGGTGGGGTGTAGGCTCAGAAGGAGCTATTATCAACACTTACCCCTGGTTTGCCATCGGTGTAATTCACATTGTAGCAGCGATCGTATTAGCAGGTGGAGCTTATTTTCATCGTACTCGGCTACCTTCTAGCTTAGAAATAGCTGGGGAAAAAGCTGCAAAATTTCATTTTGAATGGCAAGATGCTCCCAAGCTAGGCTTGATTTTAGGACATCACCTGATCTTTTTAGGTTTAGGTGCATTGTTGTTCGTTGCCAAAGCACAATTCTTTGGTGGTCTTTATGATGCCAATTTGGATCAGGTGCGCCTAGTTACGTCTCCGACTCTAGATCCAGCTACCATTTGGGATTATAAAACCCATCTGTTTGATGTCAAAAATTTGGAAGACCTGGTAGGCGGACATATATATGTAGCCGTGTTACTTATAGCAGGGGGTGCTTGGCATATCCTAGTGCCACCCTTTAAGTGGGTTAAGCGAGTCTTTCTTTTTTCAGGGGATGGTATCTTGTCTTATTCCTTGTTTGGCATTGCCCTAGCAGGATTCGCTGCATCTTATTACTGTGGCTTTGATACACTTTCCTATCCAGAGAAATTTTACGGACCTACCTTAGAATTGAAATCGGCATTTTTGCCACGCTATTTTGAGTCTCAACCAACTCTAGCCGAAGGTTATACTGTTCGTACTTGGTTGGCTAATGCTCATTTTTACTTGGCATTTTTCTTTTTACAAGGGGGCTTATGGCATTTTCAGCGAGCAATGGGCTTTGATATCAGCAAGATGCTGAACAACTGGCAGCAGAATCTGATATTGGCAGGTGACAATCCACAATTGGCATATCAGCGGCCCAGGCAGTCACAGCCTCAGCTTTTTCCCTTACTACAATACGGCATACCTCAAGGTTCACCGCAACCCTGCCTCAAGCAAAAACAATCTTTTGAGGACTATTTTTATCGTCCGTCTCAGGGAATTGAACAACCTGACTTGACAACTATCAATGGGGTCGAGAATACATTGTATCAAACCACTTATAAAACTCAAAAATACAGTTTTTATCAATCACCTAAGCCGTCAAAGGCTAAGACAATGTTTGGATATGGTAGTAATAGCTCAACACAACTGTACGAACAGCCAAAGACTCGGACTAAAGTGTCGGCTTATTCCCAACCCTTAGAAACTGTGTTTTACCGGAAACGCGACTAGAGCAGCCTAAATTCTATTTAGGGCTTGCTGAATAACAGTGAAATACTGACATAAAAGGGGTTATAGAACCAATGTGTTATTTAGACTTTTTCAGTAAGTCCTAAATATTTTTAATAATATTTTTACGGGGATTAAATGTTTCTAGAGTTCGGAGTTTTTCATATAGTTCTTTTTCGCCATCGCTAATCTCTCTAGGAGTAACTATCTGTAATTCTACTAATTGATCGCCGCGATCGCCTTCTTTGGTAAGATAACCTTTATTTGCCAAACGCAGTCTCTGACCGGAACGCACCCCTTGAGGCAGAGTGACTTTAACTAAACCGTCCAGGGTGGGAACTTCGATATCACCCCCTAAGACTGCCTCTGTTGGGGTAATGGGAACTTGACAGTAAATATTCGATTCTTGCAGTTCAAAAAAGGGATGACGGGCTACGGTAATCTTTAAATAGAGATTGCCCCCCTCAATACCTTGTCCTCTAAGGCGGATGCGCTGACCGTTAATCGTTCCTGCGGGCATTTCTACTTCCAGCGATCGCCCGTCTTCCAAACGAATTTTTTCCCTACCCCCACGATAGGCTTTCTCTAGAGGTAAAGTGAGTTTTGCTTCGATATCCCGACGAGTGGAACGGGGGGAAGTTACCACTCTTTCTCTCTTAATTCTTTCTGGACGATAATCTTGACTGTCTACCCTAACGCGACGGTCTTCTCTTGTTCTGGTTGTAGTACGATTAGAACGCACAAAGTTACTAAAAGGATTGGCACTGTTGCGATTACCAGCAACTTTTTGACCCTGAGAGCGGTCGTATTGTAGGCGACGAGTTTGGTCGGAAAGGATTTCGTAAGCCTCATTAATATCCTTAAACTTTTCTTCCGCAGCTTTGTTTCCAGGATTGCGATCAGGATGATATCGTCTGGCTAATGTGCGATAGGCTTGTTTAATTTCATCAACAGGAGCATTTTTACTTACTCCCAGTATTTCATAGTAATTTCGCACGTTTGGCATAGGTTATCGATCGACAAAAGGATAAGAGTATAAAGGAGGAAGAATCTAAGATAAAAGTTTAAAGTTGATTACTAATTTTAGAACCATTCATCGTCATCATCATCCCAATCATTTTCATAGGGAACATTGCGGGAATTGTTGCGATTATAAGAGGGGTCTGAGGTAGGACGTTCTGGAGGTCGATTGCGCGATCGCCCAGGAGGAACAGGGGGAGCTTCTGAACTAGGATAATCATTGTAAGCACCACCGCGACGGGGAGTAGCACCATAATCATCACCCCAACCATCATCCCTTCGATAATCGCGATCGCCACGACTGGGAGGATAACTATTATAACTATCCCGATAACCTCCCTGACGGGGATTGTAGCCATAATCTTCATCGAATCTTTCTTGGTCATCTCCTAAGAAAGTTTTGCGTATTGCCCCAAAGAAGTCATCATCTTCTTCCTCTTCGTATTGCAAGCGCACTTCGCGGTTTAATTCATATAAAGTATCTTCTAAATCTGCTTGCGATCTATCTAAACTTCTCTCATCATCTTGTTCGAGACTTTTAAGAATTTCATCACACAAAGCATCGATGCGACTGCGATAATAGCTGGCAAACTGAGAACCAAAATCTAAAGTTACTTCTTTTAATTTCCGTTGTGCTTGATCCGTTAACGCCTTAGCACGATTGCGTTTTTCCACCCTTTCTCTTCTAGAACGGTCTTCTTCAGCAAACTCTTCAGCTTCGCGGATCATGCGGCTAATTTCGTTTTCACTTAAGGTAGAAGCACCTGAAACTGTAATTCCCTGTTCCCTACCCGTAGTTTTATCTCTGGCGGTTACTTGTAAAATCCCGTTGGCATCAATATCAAAAGATACCTGAATTTGCGGTATGCCTCTTGGTGCGGGGGGAATGCCCGTTAATTTAAAGCGTCCTAAAGATTTATTTCCTGCCGCCATTTCTCGTTCTCCCTGCAAAGCATGAATTTCTACCATGGTTTGATTGTTTTCGCTGGTAGAAAAAATATCAGAACGACGCACGGGAATTGTAGTGTTGCGAGGCAGCAATTTTTTCATCACACCACCAATAGTTTCTAATCCCAAAGACAGAGGAGTGACATCTAACAACAAAATGTCTTTAACTTCATTAGTTAAGATACCAGCTTGAATTGCCGCGCCAATGGCGACAACTTCATCGGGATTGACATTTTGATTGGGTTCTAGGTCGATATAACTGCGAACTAATTCTTGCACCATGGGGATTCTAGTAGAACCTCCTACCAGAACTACTTCATCGATCTGCATGGGATTGATTGCCGCATCGGAAATAGCTCGTTTAAGAGGACGGCGCAAGCGACTGACCAAATCGCCACATAGTTGCTCAAATTGAGCGCGACTGAGTTTAGTTTCAATGTGTTTCGGTCCTTCTTCCGTGGCAGTAATAAAAGGCAAATTAATTTCGGTAACCGCTACTCCAGACAACTCTATTTTGGCTTTTTCAGCAGCCTCGGTTAATCTTTGCAGAGATTGACGGTCTTTACGCAAGTCTACCCCTTCTTTTTGCAGAAATTCTTCAGCTAACCAATCCACAATGCGTTTATCGAAGTCATTACCTCCTAACTGAGTATCCCCAGAAGTAGCTTTAACCTCAAACACTCCATCGCCGATATCTAAAATCGAAACATCAAATGTTCCCCCACCCAAATCAAACACCATAATGGTTTGAGCGCGTTTTTGCTCCAAACCATAAGCTAAAGCAGCCGCAGTGGGTTCATTAATAATTCGCAGCACATCTAACCCAGCAATTCTGCCAGCATCCCTGGTTGCCTGTCGTTGAGAATCGTTGAAATAAGCAGGTACAGTAATTACTGCACCGGTAATAGTTTCTCCTAAATAGCGTTCAGCTTCTTCGGCTAGTTTGCGTAAAATCATTGCCGAAATTTCTTCTGGCGCAAATTCTTTTTTGAGGCGGGGACAGCGTATTTTGATATTGCCTAATTCGTCGCGGCGAATTGTATAGGGTACTCGTTTCAATTCTGGCTGTAATTCAGCATACTTTCGCCCCATATAGCGTTTAATGCCATAGAAGGTATTTTGCGGATTGAGTACGATCTGCCGTCTGGCCAACTGTCCTACTACCAGTTCTTCATCTTTGTTAAATCCGACTACCGAAGGAGTGGTACGCATTCCTTCTGAATTGGCAATTACTACCGGCTTTCCGCCCTCCATTACGGCGACTACGGAGTTAGTTGTCCCCAAATCTATGCCGACTACTTTTCCCATGCGTGCAATGGTCTCCTAGAATCTTTCCCCTAATCGTCTATTTTACGAACTTTTTTACGAGCTTTTTAGTAGTTTAAACCCTAACCTATTTTGTTTATTGTATCCAATCTATTTTGCCAATTGAAGTTATTAAATCGATTTATCGTTTCTGTACCAAAGAATGACAGATGTACAATTATGGAAATAATCAACTTGAGCGAAGCGAGAAATAACTTTAAAAATGATTTTAATATTTTGGTTACTGGCGATCGCTTTAATCGCTGTCTTGCAAAATCCTTTTTTTTAGGTCTCAGTTTTAAGTTTTTGGGATGTCTTATGTAACAATCAACATATATTTGTTATTGTACACGCTGTATCTTACACAAGAAATATTAGATGTTAACTGAAAATGCTACCAGCCACAGAAGCAGAAGCAATTATTCTCGATTTAATTAAACCATTTAATTCTCAGCAGGATTTAGAAACCGTTGATCTAGATAATGCTCATGGCAGAATTCTAGCCACCGCTATTGCAGGAAACTTAGATATTCCTCATTGGGATAACTCAGCCATGGACGGTTATGCAGTTCGCTATGAAGATGTCCAAAATTGTAGTACTAAAAAACCAGTAGTACTAGAAATAGTGGAAGAGATTGCGTCGGGCGATCACTCTAAGGTAGAAATCAAATCTGGACAAGCCGCCCGAATCTTTACTGGAGCGATGTTACCTGCGGGGGCAGATACCATTATCATCCAGGAAAATACCCAAGTAGAAAATAATCAAGTCAAGATTTTAGCTGCTCCTCAACCACAAGAATTTGTCAGACATCAAGGAGCTTTTTATCGTGCGGGAATGCCACTATTAGAAGCAGGAATTGTTTTAGGTGCGGCGGATTTAGCAGTTATAGCTACGGCTCAGTGTACCCAATTACCAGTTTATCGTCGTCCCCGCGTCGCTATTTTATCTACAGGAGATGAATTAGTTACCCCCGAACAGCAATTGCAACCAGGGCAAATAGTAGATTCCAATCAGTATGCTCTAGCTAGTTTTGTTGCCAGTAATGGCGGTATTCCCATTAAATTAGGTATTGTTCGAGATCGACCAGAAGCTTTAAAACAGACAATCTCTCAGGCAATTAATTCCGCCGATTTAGTTTTATCTACAGGAGGTGTGTCTGTAGGAGATTACGATTATGTTGATCGCATTTTGGCTCAATTAGGAGGAGAGCTTAAAATCCGTTCGGTAGCAGTTAAACCTGGCAAACCTCTGACTGTAGCTAAATTTCCCCATTGTGTTTATTTTGGTATTCCAGGTAATCCGGTTTCTGCCTTAGTTAGCTGTTGGCGTTTTGTGCAACCAGCCTTAAGAAAATTATCGGGACAGAAGAATTTTTTACCAACTTTTGTTAAAGTTCGATCGCGCGATCGTCTTTTAGGAGAGGGAAAACGGGAAACTTATTTATGGGGTAAATTACATTTAGTTGATGGAGAATATGAATTTAACTTAGCAAGTGGTAGCCACAGTTCGGGAAATCTGATAAATTTGGCACAAACCAACGGTTTAGCAGTTATCCCCCTGGGTCAAAAAGTGATCGCTGCTGGTGAATCAATCCGAGTCATGCAAGTAAATCGCCCTTTAATTTAAGTCAACATAACAATAGGGACGTATAGCATACGCCCCTTGAGACTAAAGACAGCAGAATTAATTTTTAGTAGCCGGGATAATAACCATTAACATCTACTTGAGTTTGATTGTTGTATTGAGTAGCATCTTGATAGATTAGATTACCTGAACCAATAGCTGCGGCTTCATTAGTATTTCCTTGAATAGATAATTGAGAATCGGGTGCATCGTAACCGTAACCGTAACCATTAATATCTACTTGAGTTTGATTGCTATATTGATCAGCGT
>JBHJNX010000086.1:0-34521 GCA_050330335.1 Pleurocapsa sp.
TCCTAGCTATTTTGCCGTTAGCAGTGGTGGATGTCCTATAGAAACGCTAAAAAAATATATACAAAATCAGAAAAAGCCGTCGTGAACGACGGGGCTTGTATCCCAAATATTTTGGTCAAGTCGCTTTGCTCCCATTTAAAATTCGGCGTTGCATCATTATGGGATGGTTCAGGGTGACGAGGGGACTGGGAGACTAGTAGACTGGGGGAATAATTGATCTTTATTTGTTCTAAATCATCCCGCAGATATGCAACGCCTAAAATTCAAAATTAACTATTAACTTTAAATTGTTGACTGATTAATACTCCAGCAGCTAAACCGGATATTACTCCTCCTTCTACGTTAGGGGCAACAAAAGCATCTCCTGCCATGACTAAAGGTAATTCTAAAAACGCCAAACAGGGTTCGCTATAAAAAGTCTTAGGTAAGCTATAACGCCAACGATGAACCTGATATGTAATTACAGGAGAATCTAAATAATCGGCTGCTGCGGTAACTAATTTATAGACAATTTCGGCATCATCACTATGCCAATATTCACTACTAAACTCAGGAGTAGCGTGAAGCGTAACTGCATAACCTTCAGGAGAAATGCCCTTTTGATGATTATCTGCCAACCAAACTAAAGAATCATTTTCTAGAGTTATACCTCCTGGTGGGGGAATATTACTAGGTTGTTCTAACAGAGCTAAAACAGCAATGCAACAATTATATTCAATTTGTTCTAAAGCAAACCTAACTTCTAAGGGTATAGGGATTAGAGAAGCATCTAAGAGAGATAAAGATTGAGGTACAGGAGGAGTCATTACCAACATATCTCCTTGATACTGGCGATCGCTTTGTGTGGTTATTAACCATTGCTTTTCGTAGTTAACTTCAATCACCTCGGTATTAGTGTGAACATCCAAAGTTTGTGCCAAATACTTGGCAATGCCACGAGTACCATCAACACCACAGTAGCGAGGTTTTCCATCTGTTTGACCAAAACCCCGACACCATTCTTTAACTACACCATGCTTTAGCCAATCATCTACCCAAATCTGAAATTGAGGACTTGTGACACTGAAATATTGAGTACCATAGTCAAATATTCCTTTAATAGACTCTTCTTTACTAATGCGACGAGTAGCCAAACGTCCGCCAATACCTCTGCCTTTATCTAATACCGTTACCTTGATTCCTTTCTGGTGTAGAATATTAGCGATAACTAATCCCGTGATTCCTCCACCGATAATAATACAGTCAGAATGTGTAATTTGGCGATCGCTAGTGGACATTATTCAAAGTTATAACTTTATTGCAAATTTTCTCTTAGTATACTGCTTGTAGTTATAAGCCATAAGCTATTTGAATGTCACTGATCGCTATGACAAAAAACTAAATTATCTGAGCCACAATTTCCTTGCCAATTTCTAAAGAAGCAGTAGCCGCAGGAGAAGGGGCATTACAAACGTGCAGAGCGTTAGGGCGATCGATAATTAAAAAATCATCCACTAACTGACCATCGCTTTTTAAAGCTTGCGCTCTCACTCCGGCTTCAGTGGGGACCACATCTTCAGCACGTATTTCTGGTATCAGTTGCTGCAAAGAGCGCACGAAAATAGTTTTACTCCAAGAGCGAATCACTTCTTGTAAACCTTCGTCCCCATATTTTGCCCCTAACTTCCACAAGCCGGGATAGGTGACAGTTTCCCAAAAGTCTCTCAAGTCAAAATCGGTTTTCCGATAAGCTTCCCGTTTAAAACCCAAGACTGCATTAGGGCCAGCATGAACACTACCATCGATACCAGGAGTAAAATGCACTCCCAAAAAAGGAAAATCGGGGTTGGGAACAGGATAAATGGGATTTTTAACTAAATAGCGTTTTTCTGGGGTTAATTCGTAATATTCACCGCGAAAGGGAATGATTTTAGCAGGGGGTTTGGTATGGGCTAACTGAGTCACGCGATCGCTATATAAGCCTGCGCAGTTAATTAAAAATTTAGTAGTGTATTCGCCGTTGTTGGTTACTAAAACATAGCCTCCTTCAATTTCGCGAATCTGTTTTACGCAAGTATTGTTATATAGTTCCGCCCCTCTAGCGGTAACAATTTCAGCATATTTCTGACAAACTTGCTTATAATCGACAATACCTGTAGATTTAACCCATATACCAGCTAAACAACTCACGTGAGGCTCGATTTCTCTTACCTGCTCTCGATTGAGTTTAGTAATTTCAATTTGGTTGGACAAACCTCGTTGATAGAGATTTTCCAACAACGGTAACTCCGCTTCTTTAGTGGCGACAATAACTTTACCGCATACTTTGTAAGGGATATCATGTTCTTGGCAGAATGCCACCAGGGACTGATTGCCATGACGACAGAGTTTGGCTTTATAACTACCGGGTTGGTAATAAATACCAGAATGAATTACCCCACTATTATGACCAGTTTGATGTGCCGCCCAAATAGCTTCTTTTTCCAGTAGGGCAATCTTAGCTGAAGGAAATTTTTGAGTTAAGGCGATCGCTGTGGATAAGCCCACAATCCCACCGCCGATAATTGCAAAGTCGTACATTTACGGATTAGAGATTTAGATATTAGAAAATAGGCAATAGTAAGAGAAAAAAATACTATTACCTATTACCTATTACTTAATTTAAAGTGCTACAACTTCGGTCACTACTCCCATATCTTTAAGCATTTTTCCGATTTCATCACAATAAATTGCATTCATAACTATTACTTTATCTGGTTGATAGGTTTTGAGAAATTCTGGAGGCATAATTTCTTTACCAACACCGGGGATAAATTTACCATGACGGTGGGGGTTGATATCGATGGCGTATTCGATTTTGTCGATAGTATTAAGAGTAGTTAAAAAAGCGACACATTTAGAACCAGAACCCCAAACTACGACTTTTTGCTGCCTAGCTTGAGCTTTGTCTAGAAAATTCTTCCAATATTGCAATTTATCTTGAATTTTGTCGGCAAATAATTTAACGTCTTGAGCGACTTGTTCTACCGTTTCTTCAAAAGGATGGATTTTATCAGAAGGAATTGCCACGGGTTTAGCTTCAATTAACAGATATTGATCGCCATATTCACAATATAGATCTATTACTTCAAATCCACTGTTGCGGAACAAACGGGCTAGGGTGCCGGGACTAAAGTAAGAACAGTGTTCGTAATAAATATCTTCAAAAGCCTGTTCTCTTAAGACTCTGGTATTGTCTGGAATTTCAAATACTACGACTGTATCAGTGCGATCGCCAATAGACTTGCGGACTGTAGTTAAAAATTCGGCTGTGGGTTGAATATGTTCTAGAGTATGGCGACAGCAAATAAAATCTCCTACGTATTTGGCGTGTTTTTCAGAATAATAATCTTGAATAAAAGTAACTCGATCTGCGGCTTCACTTTCAACTCGACCGGGGACAACACTAGGATCGATTCCTACGCCGCGATTGTTACCCAATTCGCATAGCAATAAGAGAAAGTCCCCTTTACTACAACCAATTTCTACAATATCTTTATCGTGCAGGTCGTATTTATCGATTAGATAATTGGCTAATTTAAGAGAAAATTTATTAAAAGTTGGGGAAAAACTCTGCTGATCTTCGTAATTGGGGGCATAAGCTGACCATTTGGCATCGAATTCAGTATTGGTAATGAAGCCACAGCGATCGCAAAACCCTAAAACCACATCGCCGCTAGGAAAATTTGCAGCTTCTTCGCGGTTGGACATCATTAAACAACTGTGGACTGGAACATTACGAACCTCATAAAAGGTTACTAATTGATGATGGCCGCAGTTAGGACAAGTATGTTCTTTAACTTTAATAGTTTCTGACAAATCTGAAAGAGGAATGATATTCTGTACCATATTTATAATACTCTCGTTTTAATGTGGTTTGAACACTTATATGGTTGGATGCAATGTCGGCAAAACAATTTAATTATGGTTTTGCAGTTCAAACATACCTGTATAGCTGATTACACAATCTGAGGCTGGGGAATGGGAATAATAAACTTACCGCCAGCATCACGATAAGCCTGTTGCTGCTGAATAATTTCAGTTGCAAAATTCCACGCCAGAATTAACACATAATCTGGCTTGTCTTCCATCAGTTTACTGGGGGAAAAAATCGGTAAATGATTAATTCCCATATAGCGACCGTGTTTAAATTGATTCAAGTCGACAATATAGTCCAAAAGAATTTTATCAATTCCTAAATAACTCAACATAGTAGTAGCTTTAGCCGCAGCACCATAACCCACTATTTTCTTCCCTTGTTTTTTCAAATCCCAGAGAATATCCAACAGGGAATATTTAAAAGCCATTACTTTGTCAGCAAAATCCCGATAGTAATCTAAACTATCGACTTTCCATTCTTGTTCTGCTCTAAGTAAAGATTTTACTGAATCTTTTACTGCTTCAAAAGGTTCGACATACAAACGTAAAGAACCACCATGAATGGTGGTTTTTTCGATATCGTTAAGATACAAAGAATGCCTTCTAAATAGTCGATCTAAAGCTGTAACCGAGAAATAACATAGGTGCTGGTGATAAATCGTATCGAACTCACAATGGTCAACCAAGTCCACCACATAAGGAGCTTCAATTACTGCTACTCCAGTATCTTTAAGTAAAATTTTGATCCCTGCAACAAAACCATTAAGGTCTGGTACGTGAGCTAAAACATTATTAGCTAGAAATAAATCTGCTTGCTGGCCTGCGGCTTTTAATTCTGTAGCTAATTCTTTAGTAAAAAAAGTACAGCGAGTATTAATTCCTGCCTTTTGTGCGGCTTCAGCAGGGCCTGAAGCGGGGTCAATTCCCAACACAGGAATACCGCGCTCGACAAAGTTTTTCAGCATATAACCGTCATTACTAGCTGCTTCAATTACCAGACTATCGCTGTTTAATTTTCTAGTTTCGATCAAATTTTTAGCACTATCACCAAAATGCTTGAGTAAAGAGGGAGAAACCGAAGAAAAATAGGGATAATCTTGACAGAAGAGAATTTCTGGCCGAACTTTTTCGGTAATTTGTACCAAAGAGCAGTGGGGACAAAAAGCTAAGTCTAAAGGTGCAGTATATTCGGGTAATTCCAATTGGTCTTTAGTTAGCAGATTGTCAGCCAAAGGAGTATAGCCAAAAGAAATAATTAAATCTAAATCTGTGTTACCGCAAGAAAGACAAGTTAAGCGATCGCCGTTCATAGGTGTTTAATCTTAATAATTTGGAATATTGGAATAATTTAATCTTTGACGAACATAGAAGATTGTTCACTTGAGCATATTCAAATGCTGGAGAAGTCCGTGGAGAGGTTACGTCCTCAATGGTTGTAGCTATGAGCCATCCAATAGGATAGCCCATGAGTTACCGTAATAGTTTTGAACTGCTCTTATGTTAAAACTTCTAGCTTTTCACTTTGCCAGCGTAGATTCTCATCTAGTAAGCCATTACTCAATAAATATTTGATATGAGCTATACGTTGGTATTTAGACCCTTCAAATTCTTCGAGGGTTAAACCAAGTCTTTGATAAGTTTCATACAATTCTACGGCGCCTTTTTTAGCATCCCATTGGGGTTTAAAATTAGGTAGAGTTTGGGCAATTTTACTACAATCAACTCGGTAACAACGTTTATCTGGCCCAGCATCAGCAGCATATTCAATGCGACAGTTGGGAACTGTTGCTTGAACAATTTCAGCTAAATCGCGGATTTGATAGTTGTCCTCATTGCGACCCACATTAAAAGCTTGGTTGTGAACTACTTCTCGTGGTGCTTCGAGTACGGCAATAAAAGCTCTAGATATATCTTCAATATGTACGATTGGTCGCCAGGGAGTACCATCACTCTTGATGTATACCAAGCCTTTGGTGAATGCCCAAGCAACTAAATTATTCAGTACTAAATCGAAACGTATCCGAGGTGACACCCCATAGGCCGTGGCATTCCGCAGAAAAGTTGGACTGAAATTATCATCTGCTAGCTGACTAACATCTTGCTCTGCTTGGACTTTAGAAACTCCATAAGGAGTTACGGGATTAAAAGCCGATTCTTCGTTGAGCCAATCTACTCCTCCCGCTCCATAATTGCTACAAGAAGAAGAGAAGACAAAGCGGCTGACACCAGCTTGTTTGGCTAATTTGGCAATTTTAATAGAAGCTAAGTAATTGATTTCTTCTGTCAGTTTGGGATTGAGGTTACCCAAAGGATCGTTAGACAAGCCTGCTAAATGCAGCACCGCATCATATCCCTGTAAGTCCTCTAGTTCTACATCGCGAACATCTTTAACGATCTCTGGAATCTCGACAATTCCTGCACCATAAGTACTGCGTTTATAGAGGTCGCTATCTAAACCAACAACTTCAAACCCTTTGTGTAGAAGCATTGGCACCATTAGCGTGCCGATGTATCCCTTGTGACCAGTCACTAATACCTTCATAATTATTCTCCTCCCATATTTTCCAAGGTGCGTTACCATTAGCCCAGAGGCTTTCTAAGCGATGTTTATCCCGTAAAGTATCCATACATTGCCAAAAACCGTTGTGCTTGTATGCCATCAACTGACCGTCTTTAGCTAATCTTTCTAAAGGTTCTTTCTCCCACTGAGTTGTATCGTCGTCAATGTAGTCAAAGATTTCCGGTTCTAGAACAAAGAAAGCACCATTAATCCAACCTTCTTTAGTTTGAGGTTTTTCAGAAAATTCGACAATTTGCGAGCCGTCTAATTCCAAGTGACCAAAGCGTGCTGGAGGACGAACGGCAGTCATAGTAGCTAATTTACCATGAGAACGATGGAAAGCCAGCAATTCTTGTAGGTTGATGTCAGAAACTCCATCACCCCAAGTGAGCATAAAAGTATCGTTACCAAGATAGGGAGCTAAACGTTTGATGCGTCCGCCAGTATTAGTCATTAAGCCTGTATCGATTAAATCTACTGTCCAATCTAATTGATACCCACCGTGAGTTTTGATTTCGCCATTACGCAAGCCTACGGTGAGGTTGCTATTAAGGGCGCAGTAGTCAACCATGTATTTTTTAATAACAGCCCCTTTATAACCTAGTGCAATACAAAAGTCTTTAAAACCATATTGATGATATTGCATCATAATGTGCCAGAGAATCGGCTGACCACCAATTTCAACCATTGGCTTCGGCTTATTTTCTGTTTCTTCGGAGATTCGAGTTCCTAATCCACCTGCAAGAATAGCTACTTTCATGATTTCTCCTTGCTTTAAGTTCTATACTTAGATATAAATTCCGTAAATTTATTGATAAATTATAGTAATTTATTTTTTACTTAATCTAACGGAGGTAAATTTACTTAGGTAATATTGTAAATTGGTTGAATGAATTATAGTTTAAAGTTTAGGTAAAGTAGAAAACAAGAAATATTAAAGTTCAAAAGAATCGATTGCCCAAAAAAATTGTGAAAATTATCAAAGCTTTTAACCATCTAATATAGGAGATTTAATCAAAACTTTAAAAAGCCGATAGAGGATTGAGCCAGATAGAGATTTCTTGTTGGAGACGATATAAGTCGCGAGACATTCCTTGGTTAATCCATTGTCCGATCGCATCTAAGGGATTAAAGATTTCTCCTGTTTGCCAAGATAATTCTTGACTGATGGGTGTAAGATGGTTTCCCGGCAAATTTAATAGAGCTACCATTTTGGCAAAGCGTTGTTTTAAAATTGAATTGAGTACAATTGTCTGATCAATATTGTCGTCGGTAAATTTAATGAGTAAATTACGTCTAATTGTGTAGTTTTTAAGAATTAATTCCTCGGTTTCTAGGGGAGATGGTTTAAATTCTAGAGTAAAAGGTGGAGTCATTTTAATTTGCTCCATAAAAGGAATAGCACGACTGACGGGATAATTATTAAACGAAATGAGAATATTTCCCGCTCTTTCTACTTCAAACAAACTACCAATCAACAGATGTAATTTACACCCCATACTATGTCCGATGCCATAAATGGGTAAGTAACGAGTTTTCAAGAGATCGCTTTTTTGTAAGCGGTCTAAGGTAAATTCAAAACGATTTAAAACTTCACGAGCGATCGCTCCATGTTCAAAAGTATTTAAAAAGGGAGTGGCAATGATGGCATATCCTGCTTTGCCAATTTGCTCTAATAAAGAACGATAGGATAACTGGGGTGCTGTAGCTACAAAAGCACCACCCAAAAAATGTATCACTCCTTTAACTTCTTCTTGAGGTAGATATACCGAAGTCCCAGAAATTTCTTGCCACTCCATAGATGATTATTTTAAGTATTACTACTGCGAGTATAGCGATGTTTGACTCCTACAGGGAAGTATTCGGAATCGCCAAAGGGGAAAGAACTCATTTCGGGTAACTGAGGTTCGGGAGATACATATATAGATAAGAATTGTCATCGCTGTCTTGTTTGACTTCCATCACAAATTTACCCGTTACCTCTAGTTGTTCTAAACCTACATTCATAGTAATATAAACAACTGCTCAGTCTAAAATAATTCTCAAACGCAGCCTAAATCGTAATTACATATCTTTGCCTATTATGACTATGGGTTAAGCAACATTTTAGTTTTGTTAAGGCGATTTTTTTACTCACTCACTTAGAAAGTCATGACTGAATCAATTCGTATCCTCATGTGCGCCCCCGATCACTATGACGTAGATTATGTGATCAATCCTTGGATGGAGGGAAATATACACAAGTCTAAAAGCGATCGCGCCGTAGAACAGTGGCAGCAACTGTATCATACCTTAAAAGATTTGGCGATTGTCGATTTAGTCACACCTCAAAAAGGCGTACCCGATATGGTATTTACCGCTAACGCCGGGTTGGTTTTAGGCAATAATGTGGTTCTCAGTCGCTTTT
The DNA here is from genome assembly GCA_050330335.1 of Pleurocapsa sp. Classification (GTDB taxonomy): domain Bacteria; phylum Cyanobacteriota; class Cyanobacteriia; order Cyanobacteriales; family Xenococcaceae; genus Waterburya. The sequence continues at coordinate 8,865 of JBHJNX010000086.1, forward strand.
ATCACCCAGAACGTCAGGGAGAAGAACCCCACTTCAAAAAATGGTTTGAAGATAATGGGTTTAAGGTTTTCGAGTTACCCAAAGACTTACCCTTTGAAGGTGCAGGAGATGCCTTACTCGATCGCGAAGGGCGTTGGTTGTGGGCTGGTTATGGTTTTCGTTCCGAATTAGATTCTCATCCCTATCTCGCTAAATGGTTGGATATCGAAGTTCTATCACTGCGTTTGATTGACGATCGCTTTTATCATTTAGATACCTGTTTCTGTCCTTTAACAGGAGGTTATTTACTCTACTACCCTGGTGCATTTGACTCTTATTCCAATCATTTAATTGAAAAGCGTGTACCCGCCGAAAAACGTATAGCGATCGCTGAAGCCGATGCGGTTAATTTTGCTTGTAATTCGGTAAACGTCGAACAGACAGTAGTGATGAATAAGGCGAGTGACAGTTTAAAAAAACGCCTAGAGGAGTCTGGTTTTACCGTTATCGAAACCCCCCTCACCGAATTTCTCAAAGCAGGTGGTGCAGCTAAATGTCTTACCCTAAGAATTACCGAACCCATAGTAGAAGATCTTCACGCCAGTACCCCTGTAGAAAGTCACGTGATTCACATGGAGGGGCATTTATTAGATGCGGGGATTATGAACCGCGCCCTAGATTTAGTTGTAGATAACGGTGGTAGTTTTAAAGTTCTCAATTTCAATTTAGGTATTGAAAGACAGAGTACTTCGGCGGCTGATGTGAGAGTTTCGGCTCCCAACCATGATGTTATGGAAGAAATCATGCGTCGGCTGATCGATTTGGGTGCAGTCGCCCCTCCCGAAGACACCAGCGACGCAATTACCGAAATTTGCACTCAAGATGGAGTCGCCCCAGATGACTTTTATGTTACTACGATTTATCCCACAGAAGTGAGGGTAAATGGAGAATGGGTGAGAGTGCAAAATCAAAGGATGGATGGCGCGATCGTTATCAGTGAAACTGCTAGAGAAACCGTTGCCCACTGTAAAATTTTACGAGATTTAGTCGCTCAAGAATATGTGGTGGTTGGTTTTGACGGCATTCGCACGGTACGCAAAACAGCTTCAAGAGATGCCAAAGCCAGCGATGAATTTAGCTTTATGGGTGCAGGTGTCTCTAGTGAAAGAAGAGTAGAATTAGTTGTCGAACAAATTGCTTGGGAACTCCGTCAGATACGCGATCGCGGTGGTAAAGTAATAGTTACCGCAGGTCCGGTAGTTATCCATACAGGTGGTGCAAAACATCTCTCTCGTCTGATTCGCGATGGTTATATTCAGGGATTGTTAGGAGGAAATGCGATCGCCGTACACGACATCGAACAGGCGTTAATGGGTACTTCTTTAGGGGTAGATATGCAAAAAGGTACTCCCGTTAGAGGGGGACATCGCCATCACCTCAAAGTTATTAATACCGTGTGTCGTTATGGTAGTATTGCCGCAACAGTAGAAGCGGGAGTTTTGCCGCAAGGGATTATGTATGAGTGTGTCAAACACGATATTCCCTTCTGTTTGGCTGGTTCAATTCGCGATGACGGGCCTCTTCCCGATACGGAAATGGATTTAATTAAAGCACAAGAAGAGTATGCACGTATTTTACAGGGGACAGATATGATCTTGATGCTTTCTACTATGCTGCACTCCATTGGTGTGGGTAATATGACTCCAGCAGGTGTGAAAATGGTCTGTGTTGATATCAACCCCGCAGTTGTTACCAAATTGAGCGATCGCGGTTCGGTAGAATCAGTGGGAGTCGTTACCGACGTGGGTTTATTTCTCAGTCTATTAGTCAACCAACTAGAAAAACTAACCAGCCCCTATCAAACTGTCTAACAGGGTAAGGAAAAAGAAGTGGTGGGAGTCACCCGTTCCCCGTCTTGAAAAGACGGGGCTTGCGGGTAAGGACACGTCATCTGAGGTTTCCTCAGATGCGTGAGATGTCCGTGACCGTTGGTCAATTCCTCTGCTTTCTTTTTTGGCAGTATGATTTTGATATTTTAAGCTCTAGAAAGCGATCGCTTTTTGTTCTCTATTAGCTAATTAAATTCCGACTTTGGCTTCTAGAGATTTGAGATATTCAGTATTGACCTTAGATTCTCTAATCAAGGCAATTTTACCAGTGCGAGCAATTTCACGAATGCCAAATTTATTTAACATCTGAATAATTGCCACCATTTTGCCAGGATCTCCCACAACTTGTATAGTTAGAGTATCTTCAGAAAGGTCTACAATTCGGGCGCGAAATATCTGAGCTAATTGAATTACTTCAGCGCGATTTGAAGCACTGGCATTGACCTTAACTAACATTAATTCCCGTTCTACACAGGGAGTTTCGGTAATATCTTGAACTTTCAAAACGCTAATTAATTTGTAGAGTTGTTTGATTAGCTGTTCGATCACGCGATCGTCTCCTGGTACGACCATAGTAATGCGAGATACTCCTACTTGTTCGGCCGGCCCTACCGCCAAACTTTCGATGTTAAATCCACGACGGGCAAATAATCCAGCGATGCGGCTTAAAACTCCTGCTTCATCTTCTACCAAGACAGAAATCGTATGTTTCATTATGACTTAAAGCTCTTTCAAAATTAACTCAGATGTATATATTATCGTCTTTTTATTTTTAACTCTGGCAAAACGAAAATAATTTTTCTAAAATACCACAAACCGATAAACTAAAACTTGTTTGTGACTGATGAAATGAAATAAGTTTTATCTAACCTTACTCAATTCACATTTTATATAAAATATGACTGCTACCACTACCCGTTTTCCCATCGATTTAAGTGCTTATAAACGTCTAGCATTAGACCCTAGCAATCCCACTTTAACCAACGAACAACGGGAAACTCTTAAAGCTAATATTCAACTCTGTCGCGATGCGATCGTTTTTTTTACTGCTACAGGTGCAGCCAGAGGTGTAGGTGGTCATACTGGCGGTCCTTACGATACTGTACCGGAAGTGATGATTCTTGATGCCTTTTTCCGAGGCGCGCCAGATAAATTCGTGCCGATCTTTTTTGACGAAGCCGGACACCGTGTTGCCACACAATATCTCATGGCAGTTTTAAATGGCGATTTACCTCAAGAAGAATTGGTCAAATATCGCGCTGCTAATTCCAAACTACCCGGACACCCCGAATTGGGATTGACTCCAGGAGTTAAGTTCAGTTCTGGAAGACTGGGACATATGTGGCCCTACATTAACGGTGTGGCTTTAGCTAATCCCGATAAAGTAGTTGTTTGCTTAGGTTCTGACGGTTCGCAACAAGAAGGTAACGACGCGGAAGCGGCACGTCTGGCAGTAGCACAAAACCTCAATGTCAAATTATTTATTGACGACAATGATGTTACTATCGCAGGACATCCTTCCCACTATATGCCTGGATTTACCGTTAACAAAACTCTAACAGGTCATGGTTTGAGTGTTAATGAAGGTGATGGAGAAGATCTAGACGATCTATACCGTCGGATGTGTGAGGCAGTAACTACTTCTGGCCCAGTAGCATTAATTAACAAACGTCCCATGTGTCCCGACATTGATGGTATTGAAGGTTCGACCCACGGACACGATGTAATTCCCGTAGATAAAGCGATCGCATATTTAGAAAAACGCGGACAGTCTGCGGCAGTAGAATACCTCAAAAACATTAAAAAACCTAGTAATGATTATCAGTTTTTAGGTGTTAGCAGCAAATTAGGCTCAAATCGTAATGTTTTTGGCGAAGCCGTGGTATCGGTTCTGGGTGAAATGAGTGCAGCCGAACGTAAAGAAAAAGTTGTATTTATCGATAGTGACTTAGAAGGTTCTTGTGGTTTCAAACAAATTCACGATGCCTATCCTGATGTGTTCATTCCTTCGGGAATTATGGAAAGGGGAAATCTTTCGGCGGCGGCTGGTTTCGGGATGCAGGAAGGTAAACAGGGTGTCTTTGCTACCTTTAGTGCTTTCTTAGAAATGTGTATTTCTGAGATTACTATGGCACGGTTAAATAAATCTAACTTACTATGTCATTTTTCTCACGCTGGTATCGATGACATGGCAGATAATACCTGCCACTTCGGGATCAACAATATGTTTGCTGACAATGGTTTAGATGATGGTTATGAAACCCGTCTTTATTTTCCCGCCGATGCCAACCAAATGAAAGCCTGTGTCAAGAAAGTCTTCCACGATCCTGGAATGCGTTTTATCTTTTCTACTCGTTCTAAAGTTCCGATGATTGTAGATGAGTCTGGCAATGAATTATTTGCTGGAGATTATACTTTTACACCAGGCAAAGATGAAGTAATTCGCGAAGGTGATGCCGGTTATATTGTCAGCTTTGGTGATGCTTTGTACCGTGCTTTAGATGCAGTTGAACGTCTTAAACAACAGGGTATTAATGTCGGTTTAATCAACAAATCTACTCTTAATGTGGTTGATGAAGAGATGATCGCTAAAATCGGCCAAGCACCTTTTGTGATGGTGGTAGAATCTTTTAACCGTCGCACTGGTTTGGGTAGTCGCTTCGGTTCTTGGCTATTAGAACGGGGTTTAACTCCCAAGTATGCTTATCTTGGGGTTCATGAAGAAGGTTGTGGCGGACTTTGGGAACAGTTTCCCTATCAAGGTTTAGATCCTGAAGGAATTATCAGCCAGGTGAAAGGATTGACTAGCTAATCGATCTCTAAAATTAAATTTTGTTTATGGGGATGTGCGATGTGATGCATCCCTGTTTTTTGTTTACTGTATTATTGAGAACTTAATTGTAGTTTGAGTTTGGTTTCGTCAGATACGGCAGATATTTCTTCTAAGGTAAGTTTAAAGCGTAAATTTGATTGAAACACTGTAGATACTGAAGCGATCGCACCATGTCCATGGACTCCCGAACCATAACCTAATTCTACGGCCCAACGATAGTTATTACCTCTTAGCTTTTCATCACTATGTAATTTTCCTCCCCAAACAACAAAAGATTCTTCTGTTGTTCCTGCTTTTGCTTGACTGGTTTGATGCTTGAGAAATAGGGTACATTGAAAACCTAATGATTCAAACTTTAACAGGTTTAAATTAACTTCAGAATTTCTTTTCAGGCGATTGCTAGTGTAAATTAACTGAAAAATACCTAATGTTGAATCTAAATTCCATTTCCAATTATCATGATTATCTAGTTCGGCTTTAGCAAATAGAGAAAATAATTCGTTATTGATCGCAACTTTAAATCCTGTAGTCATCGATTCTTGTTTACTATTGCCTCTGGCAATAAAATTTAATCCGGGAATCATCCCCCAATTAAGATCGAATTGTTGCTGGGTTTCATCTTGATAATAATTAACTACAAAATTATTTGATGGCTTAAACGCAATATGAGAATGAAATTCCAATCCTTCTTGACCCGTTAGTAAAGAAACTGTAGTCTTAACAGGAAAGCGATCGCTTCCAAAGATAAATTGACTGAATCCTTCCCATAAATCTTCATAGACGAATCCTACTCCCATTGTTACACTAGGAGCTACTCCTTGGTGAAAGGCAACACCACCCCGAAATTCTTCAAATTCTCCTGGAGATTGTTCATTAGTAACTAAGTTTTGTTTTCCGCCTCCAGATACTGTCAACGCCGAGTCTCCTGTCGGTAAAATCGGTGCATTTTCAACGAAGTTTTGTGTAGGTAAACCAACTGTTCTCGTTTTATTTTTGCTCCAATGTTCGACTGTTGTTAATCCCCAATATTTTTGTCCATTTTGACTGGGCCAAAAAGTATTTTGATATCCTAAAACTACCTTGCCTTGTTCGCTTTTATGGGTGTAAGCATTATTTGCTAGAGAAATATTATAATTCTTCATCAGGATCGAATTTAAATTGATATTAGGCTCTAGTATCAACCAATGATCTTGATCTACTAAAATGTCGAGCGCTTTTTGTTCTTCAGAAGAAATAATATACTCGAATAAGTTGACATGAAAAGGAAAAATAGATAACCTATCGAAAGTTAAACTGCTGACCGATAATTTGGCTGGTATCTCAGATGAAATTTTCTGAAGATCATTAGCTAAAGTTGGAGGGCTCCAAATAAGGCAACAAAAAATACTAGTAACTAAAGCATTCCCTAGAGTAAGCTTCATTTTTGTTAAGAGGTCGTGTAAGGAATACGGGAGTTGGTTGTGACCTATACTTTCAATATAAGTCTGAAATTGTGAGGATGATTGTCCCTTGAAAAATAGATACCTAGATTTATATTTCTCAGTATTAGTAGACTGAAACTAGCTTAAATGTAAATAAGTTTGAATTAAAATTTCTGTCAATTGCCAAACTTCTCTACTATTTTATTCTGAGGTTTTTTGGACTGCAAATAATAAAAAATACATAAAGAATCAACTTTTTATGTTAAAGATTAGATAAATTTTTGCAATCATTTTTTCGACAAATGTACAACAAAATAAACAGAGTACAATTAATGCTTAATGCTTGTATACAATTAAACTTATGAAAACAGTCTGTTCTGCTTTAGTATTAAGTTTGGGACTTTTTGGAGGGTTGAACCTGGAAGTTAAAGCTGAAACTGCTGCTACTGCACCTCCAGAACTTACGGAAGTTATCTCTAAACTAGAATCAGCAGCTAATAATAAAGATCTAGAAGAGGTTATAGAATACTATAGCCCCGACTTTACCAATGAAGATGGCTTGACTCGTAGTTCTCTTGCTCAGTCTCTATCGCAAATGTGGAAAACCTATCCTCGGATGCGCTACATTACCACCATCGATTCTTGGAGCGATAATGGCGACGAGTTAATAGCAGAAACAACCACTCAAATTCGTGGCTTACAAAATAATCGAGGCAGAATTATTAGTTTTGATTCTACCTTGCGATCGCGTCAATATTTTCAAGATCAAAAATTAGTGCGTCAAGAAATTTTATCGGAACAGACTAAACTAACCTCTGGAGATAATCCTCCTCAAGTTAGTATTATTGCTCCGGAAACAGTGGAATTGGGTGAAAAGTATAATTTTGATGTAGTTGTCATCGAACCTTTGGGTGATCGGGTATTATTGGGAGCAGTTAAAGAGGAAAGAACGAGCAGCGATCTCTATCTTCATCCTACGGCTTTAGAATTAGAACCTTTACCCGCAGGTGGAGTTTATAAAACAGTCACTGCACCCCTACTTCCCGATAATAATTGGCTATCGGCGATCGTAGTTAGGGGCGATGGTATTACCATGGTAACTCATCGGGTTCGAGTTAAAGAACAAGATAATCTTGCACCACAATAAAAGTCAAAACAATTCAAAAAAGGTCACGCATTCAATAGCTGATATAGTATTTTTTTGACTATTTGAGCCTCAAACTATAAAAGATTCGACTTTAATATAATCATCGAGGGAAACTTCGATGGCAAAATCTTCTCCTAATTCTCCAGTAAAACAAAATTCAATAGTTTCTGTGTGATTGGCTTGTGCTTGCATGATCGGTTTTTTAGTAAGGTCTAAAATTACTAATTCTAATCCTTGGGGTAAATAACGGCTCTTGTTGCCGGGACAAACTTTGACAGAAATATCTAATTCTTTAGTGGTGTGAGCGAACACAGTTAAGATTAAAGCAATGTGATTATTTTCTGGATCTTCTAAATCGATTAATTTAACTCGACTGACTCCGGGAAATAAATTGTTGGAATTTTGAGTTTTTAGGGGAGAAAAATTTCTAAAATTAAACTTCATTGAGGGGGAAAATAATTCTTCTAACTGATGCCAACTATTTTCTACCAAACCCTCTAACCATTGACTTAGTTTTGTCGGTTTATTAATTACTGCGGAGCGTTTGTATTGACTGAGATAAGCTGGTAATTGAGTTATCGGTTTTAAATCGCTAAGAGCTAGTTCGGTACTATTTATTTGAGGAATAAATCCCAATAATTCTGCTTCAGTTAATGAGTTATTTAATCTAACTATAATATAAGCCAGACGCTGACAGCTAATATCAGCTGGTAGAGTAATCCGATTTTGATTAGATAAGACAAAGCGACATTCTATTTTGCCATAATTGGGAATTTCCAAATCAGCAACATCCATCATAGTTTGCAGCCAAAAATTCCAACTATTGCTACCTTCTAAATTAGTTGCCCATCCCAAAAAATTGAGATAATAATTAACAGCAATTACAGCTAAACTATTGAGATAAACTTGTTTAGCTTTAAGAGGATTGCCGTGTTTGACGCGAAATTCTTCTGCTTTAATACGGGGGATTAAAGGTAGTGAAAGTTTGTAAGTTGCCACTTTGATGGTCATTTTATTTATTAGCAATACTGAAGATTATAGATATTGGTTTAATTCTCGCTCTATTAAAGGGGCAAATCTCCGACACCAACGATTATAAAAACTACTTAAGCTGGAAACAGGAATATTAAATTTTGCTGAAATAATTTCCCAATTTTGATGATTTAATTTAGCCAGAGCAATAGCTTGAAAATTGGCATCAGGTCTATTTCTAATATGAGTAGTTTGAAAAATTTTTTCTGGGTCTCTTTCTAGATAATCAAATAATAGATCTGAGATATGAATTGATTTTTCTGGTTGACTAATTTGTTCTAAATCTTGAACTGATGGTAAATTATATTTATTAAATTTTAAGTAATTTTCGTAACACTTAAGTACAAATTTATCTAGTTTAAAATTCACCCAATTCATGAATTTTTTACTTTTTCTTTCCGGGTCGTAGGAATCAATATTGAGACAGATATGAGCTAGAGTTTCTGTTATGGCTTCTTCATATAAAATTTGATAAAAGTTGTAGGAAAATTTATAACTGTGGGGACGGCACAATTTTCCCGATAATTTTATGGCTTTCACTAATTCAGTTAAAGCATAACTGCGTAATTCGCTATTGGGCAGATATTTTTGAGCCGCCAAGCCTAATTTTTTTAATCGCTCGTCGTCGAGTATCTGTTTAAAAATTTGATTTTGCATTTTATACAGCTCGTCGCTGTTTAATTTATTAAAATTATTTTGAGCTAATTTCTGAGTGATACTATACATAAGCTGATGCTCTACTAAATCATAAATTTCTCGATAGACACCAGTTAGGGGTGTACCATTAAATTGACGACAAAGTGGACGCGATCGCATGACGATGGATACAATTTTGACAATAATTGATTTTTGTTGTCGATTGTTATTTGATTTTTGAGCTTTCTCTAAAAGTTTTTGAAGTAATTTGTCGCGATCAGAGAAACGGAGATCAGCAGCCTCTCTCTCAAAAGGGGGTAGCATCTCCCCATTGCGTCGGACATAATCGGCTTCAAAATTATCGCTTTTGCTCATCGCTAATGATTTGTTGCGATTCTTAGAATTTTAAGAATCCCTTCCAAGAATCACTTGTCGCTCAGAGGACAAATCTACGTTTTTTTTAATAAAAATTAATATTCGCTCTTGAACTCAAAATAGTTGTAAGCAAATGGATCGGCAATTACCTCCTATCAGCGATCGCATTTTATACGAACGAGCTTTAACCCATCGCTCGTATCTCAACGAACATCCCGAAGTACGGGGAAATAACGAACGATTAGAATTTTTAGGGGATGCTGTATTGGGTTTTTTAATTGGAGAAATGCTCTACAAACTCTATCCCACAATGAATGAAGCGCAAATGACCCATTTGCGATCGCGCTTAGTTGATGAAAGACAATTAAGTCAAATCGGTGGCAACTTGGGTTTAGGGAAATTAATCCGTCTGGGAAAAGGAGCAGAAAAAGACGGCGGTAGAACTAATCCTTCCTTACTCAATGATGCCTTTGAAGCGATCGTCGGGGCATATTTTTTAGATGCAGGAATTGATGGGGTGCGCGATTATATCCTACCGATATTTATTCCTTTAGTGAAGCAATTGGTTAATAACTCGACCGACTCTAGCCCACACTATGATCATCACAGCCAAAGATCGTCAACAACCTTTATTGATAGTAAAAATCGCTTCCAACAATGGGCATTATCTCATCATAACAAACATCCCACCTATCAAATTATTGCCGAATCTGGTCCGGATCATGCTAAAGAATTTACCGCCCAAGTATCCATTAACCAAAAAGTTTATGGCATAGGTAAAGGTCGCCGCAAACAAGAGGCTGAAAAACGCGCAGCAGAAGCAGCTTTGGCAACAGTATTAGGGGAGATTCGCGAATCTCCCCTACAGTAAACTACTGTTTTCTGCCTTTAAAGATGTGATTCTAACATTGTTTGTAATTGTTGTTTGCCGATCACTCCTTCATGAGAAGCAATTAGTTCGTCATTCTTAAACAATCTCAGGGCAGGTACGCCTTCTACTTTACATTGAGCTACTGCATCGGGATTGGGGTCTATTTCTAGTTTGACCACCTTCAGGCGATCGCCATACTGTTTAGCAACCCAATCAATAGAAGGAGAAACCAAACGACAAGGACCGCACCAAGCAGCCCAAAAATAGACTAAAACTGGTGTCTCACAATTGAGAACTTCTTTGAAATTTTGGTCGGCAATTTCCATAACGCCGTTCATAGATCTATTGCTCCTATAAAATTCTGATTTTAAACTGCTAATTATTAAGGACTTATAAGCACTTTATCCCATAGAGGGGCAAAATAAAATAGCAGGCAACTCCTACCTGCTAGATTTAGATTGTTTAGAGATGAGCCATGTTCTCTGATGGTTATTTATCAAGCTGAGAACGTAATTCCTCTAATTCTGCATCAATAACACTGTCATTAGGACTAGAAGTTGATTCTGCTGCTGGCAAAGCTTCTTGAGCAGGAGAGCCTCCTGTTAACTGAGCTTTCATTGCTGCTAATTCGTCATCAACACCGCTACTAGCTTCTAGTTGGGCAAATTGATTTTCTATACCCACTCCTCCTAATTCTGCGGCTGATTCAGATTCAGCTTCTAGTTGCATTACCTTATCTTCCATGCGTTTAAAAACCGACATGGCACTACTGGTGTCGATACCACCCATAGTTTCTTGTAGTTGCTTTTGAGCTTTAGCGGCATTGGCTCGCGCTCGCAACATATCTTTTTTAGTTTTGGCTTCAGAAATTTTGCTTTCTAAAGCAATTAGATTGCGTTTGAGAGTGGCAACATTATTGGTTTGCTGATCTAACTGTGTTTTGATCGTTGCTGCTGCATCGCTAAAAGATTTTTTACGCACTAAAGCTTCCCTGGCTAAAGTTTCATCACCTTTAGATAGGGCTAATTGCGCTCGCTGCTGCCAGGTGTTGGCTTCCGCTTGATTTTTGTTGTATTGTTGTTCCGAACGTTTTTGAGTGGCGATCGCTCTAGCAACGGCTTGGCGGAGTTGCACCAAGTCTTCTTGCATATCGATCACAGCTTGTTCTAAAACTTTTTCTGGATCTTCGGCTTTGCTAACTAAATCGTTAATGTTGGCTCGAACTAGTCTACTTAGACGATCAAATAATCCCATGATAAATGTATACCCTTTGGTCGTGTATGAAATTGACGTAGGCTGATGCTTTCTATTCTTAAGTATAAATTATATAAACTGTCTCCAAAATTCAGGTTCAAATTAAGAGAAAAGCTTAATTTTTAATTGGGTCTGAACCATATAATAGTATGTTTGAATTTTAGACAATTTAGTCAACACTTTTCTTTTGAGTGTTGAGTTGGCTGTTTATTCTGTGTCAAAATAACCGAGCATAACATGGCAAATCGTAAATGTTACGCGGCTTTAAGGCGCGGTGTAAAATATTGGAATCAATGGAGAGATAAACAATCAAGGATTCCATTAGACCTTAGAGGAGCGAATCTCAGTGATCAAAGTTTGATGGGGATTAATTTGGTTGATGTAGATCTTAGCGGTGCTAATTTAGTTAAAGCTAATTTTAGTGGTGCTAATTTAGCTGGGGCTAATCTCAGTTATGCCAATTTAACGGGTGCTAATTTAACTGGCAGCAGTTTAATGGGTGCTAATTTAACTGGAGCAATTTTGGTTAAAGCTAATTCTCGAAGTGCTGAATTAATAGGTTCGACAATTAACTTAGGCAATTTTACTGAGGCAGATCTGAGAGTAGCTAATTTTGATGCAGTAGAATCAGTTGGGGCTAATTTCAGTCAGGCAAATCTTAAAGGAGCAGGATTTATTGGGGCAAATCTTACTAGAGCTAATTTTAGTTTGGCAAATTTAGAAGATGTAGATTTTAGTGATGCGAATTTGACTCGAACTAATTTAACCAAGGCTAATTTGAATTTCTCAAAGTTAAATCGTACTGATTTGAGTGAAGCTAATTTAACCAAGGCTAATTTGCAACAAGCTAGTTTTATTGAAGCCGATTTGAGTGAAGCTAATTTGCAACAAGCTAATTTGCAACAAGCTAATTTACAACAAGCTAATTTAACTAAAACTGATCTGGCAGAAGGTAATTTAACACAGTCTAATTGTAGTAAAGTCAATTTCCATCGAGCCTATATCAGTCAGGCTAATTTTAGTGACGCTAATTTATATGAAGCTAGTTTATTAGAAACTCAGGCTTGTTTTACAATTTTTGATCGCGCTATTCTAACTGGAACTTGTCTGGAAAAATTAGTGATCGATAGACATACTAGTTTCGATAACAGTATTTGCGATTATTTATATTTACAATATGATCGCGCTCGCAGACGACCGCAAAACCCCGACAATAATCTGACTCCAGCCGAATTTACGACAATTATTCAGGAGTTTTTAGAAACAGTTGAAATCCTGTTTGAAACAGAGCTAAATTGGTCGGCTTTAATTAGTGCTGTGCAAAAGTTAGAGTCCAGATATCCCACCAGTATCATTCAAATTAAAACTGTCGAAGTTTTCGGTGGAGATCGCTTTATAGTTAGTTTAATCCTACCTTCAGAACTAAGTGTAGCTGACGTAAAAAAGTTTTTTTGGCACAAATATAAATTAATTTTTTTAGCTCACAAAAAATTAGGATTTCGGGCAAATCAATTAACCCAAACTCATCATAATGTAATCGAGCAACAAAATAATGCTAGTTAATGGAATAGGTAAGTAGGTAGGCGTAATTAGTTAGAAAATGAAGGAAAGTTAAATATACACCCAATAAATTTGCTATATATTTTTAATTGTTAACTTTTAACGCTAGCTCTCGATATACTTCTAAGGTTTTGGCATACATCGACTCGAATTTAAACTGAGATTCATATCTCTGACGGCCAAAACTGCCCATTTGCGTTCTTAAACCAGCATCTGCTACTAATTCTGCCAATCTTTGGGTAAGCAGATCTCTATTACCATAGGGAATTACATAGCCAGTGCGATTATCTTCAATAATTTCCTTTACACCGCCAACATCAGAAGCTACTACCGGTAGACCACTGCGCATTGCTTCAATAATCGTACAGGGCAAGCCTTCCCAATGAGAGATTAAAGTGTAAATTTGAACTCCAGCTAAAATTTCAGCTACATCCTGGCGAAATCCTAAAAATCGAACTTTTTCTTCAAGTTGTAGACGATCTACCAGAGCTTGAATTTCTGGTAATTGAGGCCCGTCTCCCACTAGAATTAATTCCGCGCCATCAAGATGTTGAAAAGCTTCAATTAGAGAGGGATGATCCTTTTGACGGGCGAAACGGGCTACCATGGCAATTTTCACAGGATTGCTCTGGCTGGGTTCTGCTTTTAAACTCTCAGAGATATCTTTCATTCCATTGTGAATAGTCAACAGGCGATCGCACTGCATCCCTGCTTTAATTCCCAAGGAGCGATCGCAATGAGAAACGCAAATAATGCGATCGCTTAATGGTTCGACTAACTTTTCGATAAATTGATAGATACTGCGACTGGGTTGGGGTACGGTTTCACTAAATGACCAACCATGAGCAGTAAAAGTACAGGGAGTTTTGCTAATTTTACTGGCGATGCGTCCTAAAATTCCCGTTTTACTAGAATGGGTAGCAATTAAATCTGGCTGAAACTTATCGATTGCTTGCAAAATCCAGTTAAGACTCTTCCAATCTTGTAGAGGATTGATTTTTTGTTCTAAATACTCACAGGCGATCGACTCAATACCTTCTTCTTCTAAAACATCGTTGTAGATACCCCGTTGACCGGTAAGAATTAAAATTTTATGTCCGTCTTGTTGCAAGGCGACAGCTAAATCTCTAACATGAACCTGCGCTCCTGCTACGGTATCGGCTCTAGTTATTAAAAACAGAATTTTCACAATAAAAAATATTATAGTTATTTTGGTTAATTAATTGGTAAGTAGTTATACATTATTAAACATAAAATGGTCGAGTAAAAAATTAGGTGACATCCTATCTAGCCATTCTCAAATAGATGAGAGCGAAAATTATTTATTTTAAGATAGGATTAAACAATTAACAATTAACTATCAACAATTAGCAATTCTCAACTGAAGTAATATTTATTTAATGTGTACTTTTAAAAGCATCATACTGTTTGCTGTCAATTCGACCAGCTTCATATAATGTTTCGGTAATTTCTGAGATATCTAATACAGAATGGGCGCGGTAGCCATGTTGAGCTAATCGCTCTTTAACTCCTCCTTCATGGTTGATAAACACCACAATATCTTCAATTTTTAGACCGGCAGATTTTAATTTATCTGCACCTTCCATGACACTTTTACCACTAATTAAAATATCATCAATTACTACTACTTTTTCTCCAGGATTAAAGTTGCCTTCAATTAGGCGACGAGTACCGTGTGCTTTGACTTCTTTGCGAGGAAAAATCATCGGACGACTGAGATTTAAAGCCAAACCAGTTGCTGTTGGTAAAGCACCATAGGGAATGCCGGCAATGCGATCAAAGCTGAGTTTTTGGACAATATCGCCATAAGCTTGGAGGACTTTATTAAACACTTGGGGATTAGAAATTATTTTTCGCAAGTCAATATAATAAGAAAAGGTAGCACCAGAAGCTTGCACGTATTCCCCAAATAGCAAACAGCCAATATCAAACAATTGTAAAATTAAATCTTGATAGGGATGCTCGTTTAACAGACAGACATTAGCTGTCCAAATTTCACAACTAGCATCATTTTTAATTACTCGTGTTCTATATTGATTAATTTTTAAATTTAGGTTATCTACTGCTTCGGCTAGACAATCTTGAGTCAAAAAATCTTGCGGCACAGGAATTAATAAACTATCAGCACTGCCATTTAATCCTGTAATAATAATCTTGTCTAAATTATTATTATCTTCCCAAATACTGCGTAGTAAAATTAATCTTTCTGGAGCAATAGCACGAATTTTAGCTAAAGTATTAACATTAGTTGTACCAATTTCTAAACACAATTGTTCAGGAGTTGCCCAAGATTGAACTTCTTTAATTACTTGTAAATAAAAAGGCTCACCAGTAGTAAAAAATTCCTGTAATTTTTCTGCTCCAGGATTAGAAGTATGACAAAGAGTAAAAATAGCTTTATCGGAATAAACTAAAAACGGTGCAGCATGATCTTGTCCGGCATAAGGAGTTAGAGTAACTGCATCAACTTGCCATTTTTCAAAAATAGTTTTGGCAAAAATCGTACTAGTATTAATATCACCGTGTTTGGCATCTAAAATTATAGGGATTTCATCGGGAATTACCGCTAAAATATTTTCTAATAATTGAATTCCTGCTACTCCTAATGCTTGATAAAAACCTAACGTAGGTTTATAAGCACAAACATGATCGCTCGTCTCTTCAATTACCCATTTCAACCAAGCTTCAAGGCGATCGCCCAAGTTAGCATCTTCCCCTTGAAAGCGATCGCCCATCATTTCGGGATTGGGGTCTAGTCCGACAATTAATAAACTATGGTTAATTGCGATCGCTCGTTCTAATTTACTAAAAAAATTCATTACTATAATTTAATTTATTCAGAAAAATTAATTGCCAGCCAAATACAAACGGGTTCGATAGTGGTATACTCTACTCGATGTTTTTGATGGGCGGGAATATATAAATAATCTCCTTTGGTTAGTTTAATTCGAGAATTATCTGCATAACTTAATTCTGCTTCCCCTTGTAACAAAATCACCCATTCATGTTTTTCTTGGTTGTACCATTTTCCAGGAGGTGATATCTGTCCTTGAGAAACAATTCTTTCAATAACAATATTTTTTTGACTTAATAAGGTTTCAAATAATTCTGTTGGCGGTAACTGTGTGGGTAAGTTAAATATATTATTCATAAAAACTGATGAAACTATCATTCTTGATGACAATATTCTCATTGTTATTTTAATGATTGTTTAATGTTTATATAAATTAATCTTCTTAAGATCGCTAAGCAATCAACAGTTATCAGTAAGCAGCTTATTTAATTATTGAACAGTGACGCGATCGCTACGCGCCTCGGCTGCGCTTTTATTTAATTTAGGAACATGAATTAAGCTGTTATGCTAAACTGTGATAACAGCATTACCTTATCCCAAATGTACGAAAGACCAAGTAGTAATTACAAAAATAACTACCGCTAAAGCTGCCAATAAAGCTTCAATAATATTGCCAATAACTGAACCGACAACAATACCCATACTAGCTTTAAAAGCTTGTCTCAATCTAGCATCTGTTTCTAAGTTAGAACGATAGAGATATTCACCTACAAATGCACCAATAATTGCGCCAATAAGTACACCCAATAAAGGGCCGCCAAAAGGTAAAGCAGGTAAAAAGCCAAAAAATCCCAATACCATCCCCGCGATCGCACCAAATTGACCCCACTTACTCGCACCTACTTGTTTGACTCCCAAATACAAAGCCAAATATTCTACTACCGAACTTAAAATTAAGACAACAAAAATTAAAATTAAGGGCCAACCAATGCCAGTAAAATTAGTAGCAACACTCCAGATCAAAAGAGCAGCTAAAATAAAACTGCTGCCGGGAAGTCCCGGAATAATTGCACCAATGACACCAATAATCATGATGCCTAAAACAATCCAGTAAATAGTTAATAAATCCATAATTTTAGTTGTTAGTTATTAGTTTCTAGTTTTTAGTTATCCTCCTTCGAGGAGGTAGTCAGCTATTACTTATTACTTATTACTTTCTAAAGGCGAGATGATACTATTTGGGCGAAACGTTGCTTGCCTTCTTGCAAATTACTGGGAATACCTTGAGGAAAATTTTGCTCGATTACGGAGATTAATTGTTGTACTCGATTGGCAGGATTGGGATGAGTGCTGAAAAATTCTGGTTGTCCGCTTGCACCTTTAGCAGAATTGAGAATTTGCATCAACTCCACGATACCTTTGGGGTTGTAACCCGCTTCCGTCATAAATTGAAAACCTAGGCGATCGCTTTCTAATTCGTCTTCTCTGCCATATTTTAAGTTAACCATCTGATTAACAGTCTGTGCTATGACTGCCGCTTGTCTAGCATTTCTGGGATCGTCGCTAGCAGCAATACCTACTGCATTTACTATAGCAGCCCCTAACTGTTGTTTGGCCAAATGTTCTGCACCGTGTCTAGCCACTACATGACCAACTTCATGTCCTAAAACCCCTGCCAACTGTGCCTCAGAGTTAAGGCGACTCAATAAAGCGGCGGTGATAAATACCTGTCCTCCAGGAAGGGCAAAAGCATTTATAGTTTGAGGATCTCGCAACAAATGAAACTCAAAAGGATAGGGTGCATTACTAGCTACCGATTGCTGCACTACCTTGTTTCCTACTTCGTCTATATATGCCTGTAAAGTGCGATCGGGATATAAATTACCATGTTGCTGCGCCATTTGCGGTGCAGATTTTTGACCGATGACTATTTCTTGTTGGGGAGATAATTGTATTCTTTGTTGTTCTCCAGTAATCGGATTTTCGGTAACACTTGTAAAGTAATTAAACAGCCCGAATACGGCGAATAACAAGCCAATTCCCAAGCGAATTAATAAACTAGCCACTTAATTTTTACTCCATTAAAACCATTTTTCAGGATACTATCATGGAAGCCAATAAATAATATTATTTCAGTTTTTGACTAAGACAAATTCAAGATACGAATAATAAAATTGGAATTACTGTCCGATTCGCAATACACGACAAATTTCATCGCCTTTAATGCCAATTGTCATTGGGCGACGACGGTGGGGAATTACGGCTACATCGTATAATTCGGTGATTATTCCTTCGACTGTTAAAGAATGAACACAATCTCCTGTATGTAAATCAATAACCATCAAACCACAACGGGGTTGAACATCTTTTTGCTGTAATTTTTCGTCTAAAGCTAAGCCTGTAAAGGTTTTGTTATTTCGGGGTTTAGATAAACCAACGATGGCATAATTTCCACTAAATGCTATCCCTCTTAAATATCCTGGGCAAAATGCTAGTGGTATAAAATTACCAGTATCCACATCTGCATAACCGAATTCACCACTACCTGAATTGAGCAGCCATAATTTATCCCGATACCAACGAGGAGAATGGGGCATAGATAAGTCAGTAATGACTATTTTGTTATGTTCTACATCAATGACACAACCGCCTCCCGTCCTTTTCTCTCGCCAGCCATCGACGATATCGCTTGGGGCAACTGCGGTAACGTATTTAGGTTTTCCTGCTACCATTGCTAAACCATTGAGGTGGCAGCGATCTTCTGCTGCTAAACGGGAAATAAAAGGCGGTTGCCAGATTGGAATAAAACTATGAGTAGGGCTTACAGTTGCCAAACAACTAAACAGAGTATTGACAAAGATCGGAGTTTCATTCTCCTTGTCGCCCCACTTACCAACAACCAGATCGTGTATATCTAAATCGCCAGTGATATAACTCATTTGAGGAACAAAAAGACAGTCGTAACCATCTTTTTGTTGTCCTGATTCGAGAATATTTTCTAATCGCCATAATTGATATAAAGAACTCAACCAGATAGTATTTTGGGTAGCGTGCAAACCCATGCAGCGTTCAAAACTGCGTTCAAAAATCGACATCTTACCACTGGGTTGTAAACCAACAAAAAATACTTTGCCTCCTTGATAGGTAGTAAAAGCTAAAGATAAGTTTTGTTCTGATAGCCAAGCCGTAAATTGGCGAGAGGCGTTAAGTTCTAATTGAGGTGTAGCGAGATTGGACACGAGTATTAATTATTATTAAGTCAAGTAATAACAAAGTCTTCCTGAGTAATTAAATCCGAATCAATATTTTGAATTACGCTGAGAACATAATTGTCGCGATCGCGAATAATCGTATTGTTGTTAATGGTTAAGAAGTTCAAATCGCTAAAATTCAAATCCCCTGCAAGCTGTAGTAAATCTAGACCATCTTCAAAATCGATAATCACATCATTAATGGTATCTAATTGAATTGTGAAAACATCACTACCAGATCCTCCCAATAATACATCTCTCCCCAAACCGCCATTAATAGTATCATTACCATTGCCACCATAGATGGTGTCATTACCATCACTACCGAATAAAACATCATCACCCGCACCACCGTGAATAGTGTCATTTCCTGCACCGCCATCTAAGAAATCGTCATCTTCTTGACCGTACAGGCGATCGCTACCATGACCACCAGAAATACTATCGTTACCCGTACTACCGACTAATAAATCGTGACCACTTCCACCGTTGATAGTGTCATCCCCCGCACCACCATTAATAGTGTCATTGCCATCGTTACCAGCAATTCTGTCATTTCCTTCTTTTCCTAAAAGTAGATCTTTACCCCTATCGCCAAAAAGACTGTCATTACCAACACCGCCGTTAATCGTATCGTTTCCTACACCACCGTTAATAGTGTCATTGCCGTCATAGCCACCGATGGTATCGTTGCCAATACCACCATCAAGAATATCGTCCTGTGCCGTACCAAAAATACGATTCTCGCTTTCTAAGTCTACTCTGCCAAATATTACGTAACTTTTTCCTGCATTATATTTACTATTGGGGTCGGCATTGGGCGCGCCAATAATAATATCATCTACTCCGTCGTTATTAAAATCTCCAACACTGGTGGCTATATTACCTGAATCTGAATCTTCAAAAATAAAGCCATTGTTACCATCGAGTTCGGATAAATCAAAATTACCACTGCTGCCAATAGAACTGCTACCAAAGACTACATAGCTTTTTCCTTGATTATTGGTAGCACGTAACAGAGGTTCAGATTCACTAATAATAATGTCATCAAAGCCATCACTATTAAGATCTCCTGCATTGCTGACAAAATTATTTGCAGAGTTACCTTGGAGAACAAAGCCATTGTTACCGTCAAGGTCAGATAAATTGAAATTACCACTATTGCCAATAGAATTGCTACCAAATACTATGTAGCTTTTTTCTTCGTTGTAACCGCTACCAATAATAATGTCATCGAAGCCATCGCCATTAAGATCTCCTGCATTACTAACAGAGCTAACTGTAGAATATCTGTATTGTTGGAACTCCAGACTATTGATTACAAAGCCATTATTACCATCAAGTTCGGCTAAATTTAGGCTGGCATCAAAACCGCGATCGCTACCAAAGATTACATAAAACTGAGGTTCTCTAGAAGGAAAGGCACCTTTGGAACCAATAATAATGTCGTCGAAGCCATCACCATTAATATCTCCGGCATTACTAATTTCAAGACCTAGATAATCGTAAACACTATTGGGATTTTCGATAGCAAAACCATTACTTCCATCGAGATTGTCTAAGTCCAATGTAGAATCAAAACCATGGCGATCGCCAAAAATCACATAAGTTTCACCTTGTTCGTCGTCATATCGCCTGGGGCTATTTAAATCGCTTTCTTCTGAAACATCTGGCGCGCTAATAATAATGTCATCGATACCATCCCCATTGATATCTCCTGCATTGCTGACAGCCCTACCCAATCCATTGCTAGCTCCCTCTACTCCTAGAATCGTGAAGCCATTATTACCATCGAGATCGGCTAAATCTAAACTGCCACTTAAATTGTTATTGCTACCAAAAATCACATAAGCCTTATTGCTGAAACTAAGACGTGACGAACCAATAATAATGTCGTCAAAACCGTCAGCATTAATATCTCCTGCATTACTAATAATACTTTCAACCCCCTGGCGACGATTGCTCGTTTGAATTACCAAGCCATTATTACCATCAAGATCGGATAATTCGATACTGCGATCTGTTTCAAAAGAATTACTGCCAAAAATTATGTAGTTTTCTCCCAAATTATTACTACTGTTGTTCGTACCAATAATGAGATCGTCAATACCATCACCATTAAAATCTCCAGCACTGCTTACAGCAAAGCCCGCTCGATCTCTAGTGTCAATACCATTGATAACTAAACCATTGTTGTTCACGTCACCAGGTAAAAGTGTTGCAGGAAATAAAGTGTTAGTAATATTCAGAATAAAAGTTTGACTGGTTGCTGCATTACTAGGATCGGTAGCCGTAACTCGAAGCTCCAGAGTACCAAGATTTGTCTCGGTGGGAGTGCCACTAAAAGTTAAAGTATCGGGGTCGAAATTCAGCCAGCTAGGAAGAGATGAACCATCTGCCAGAGATGCACCATAAGCTAAGATATCCCCATCAGCATCTTGAAAAAGATTATTATTTATTTGAAAGCTAAAAAATCTATCTATATTGATAGTGCGATCAATTATTTCTCTTGCCACTAGGGGTGGTCGATTACCTGCAACTCCAAATATTACGTAAGCTGCACCTGCACCAAAATCACCATTGGAGTTTTTGACATAAGGTACGCCAATAATGATGTCATCGATACCATCATCATTAATGTCTCCTGCACTACTGACAGAATAACCAAAAGAATCGAGAGAATCCATTCCTTCAATAATGAAGCCATCACTACCTTCTAAGGAGTTGAGATCGAAACTACCACTATTACCAATTGAATTCTTGCCAAAAACTATGTAGCTTTTTCCAGAGCGATCGCCATAATATACATCGCTATAGTATACATCGGCATCAGGTGCGCCAATAATGAGATCGTCAATACCATCCCCATTGACATCTCCTGCATTGGCGATCGCACCAAGTCCTTCACCGTTGAAAGTAAAACCGTTACTCCCATCTAATTGTGATAGATCGATACTAGCATCAAAAGAATTACTGCCAAATACTATTGATGTACCAGTAATGAAATCATCAATGCCGTCGTTGTTAACGTCTCTTGCTCTGCTAACCAAGCCAATACTACCATTGAAAGTAAAACCGTTATTGCCATTTAGTTCCGATAGATTAACAATAGCATCAAAAGAATTGTCGCCAAATATTACTGCTCCGTCAATTATGATATCGTCAAAGCCATCGTGGTTAACATCTCCTGCACCACTGACAGAAACACCTGAATATCCAAATTTTTTATCATCATTGATCGTAAAACCATTACTACCATCTAATTCAGATAAATTAATTTCGGTGTCGAAAGAACTACCCCCAAACAACACATAACTTTCTCCTTGATAATTATTGGCATCGTCTGCGCCGATAATTAGATCATCAAAACCATCGCCATTAATATCTCCCGCATTGCTGACAACAGAACCAGAGTTATCGCCACTATTGATGCCTCTGATAATAAAACCGTTACTACCATTGAGAGAGTTCGTCTCAAAACTACCGCTATTGCCAATTGTATTTTCACCAAAAATCACATAGCTTTCACCTGTATAAATATTTCCATCAGGATAGTAGCCATCATCGTAAATATCTGCTTTAGGTGCGCCAATAATGATGTCATCGATACCATCACCATTAATGTCTCCTGCACTACTGACTGAAGCACCAAAATCATCGTAAGAGTTGATAGCGTGGAATATAAAACCATTACTACCATTGAGTTGGGATGGATTCAGGTTAGGATTAAAAGAATTACCACCAAAAATTACATAGGTTTCACTGGAGCTACTAAAGCTATTAAATGGCGAGTTACTAATAATTACATCATCAAAGCCATCGTTGTTAATATCTCCTGCATTACTGACTGAATTACCTAAAAATTCAAAATAGTTAGTACCATTAAAAATAAAACCATTACTACCATCAAGAGCAGAAAGAGGAAATAAAGGGTTTGCCATATTTATATTTCCAGTAAACCTGTAAAACTTTAGTTATTTCGGGGTTTAGATAAACCCAAGATGGCATATTTTTCGCTAAATGCCATCCCTTTTACACCTCATAGTCTCGCGATCGCTACGCGCCTCATCTGCGCCGAGATCGCGCTTTTATTTAATTTAGGAACATGAATGATTATTGCTGCACAACCATAGCGCGACAAAATAACTACATCCGTGCTGTTACAAGATTTGATTTTAAGGAATGTAGGTTTGGCAGTTATCGGTTATCAGTTTCTAAATAGTGTTCCCTAAACCAAGTTACAGCTTCTTGTAAAGCTGCGTCTATAGAAGATTGGGGTAAATATAATTCTGTAACTGCTTTAGTCGCATCATAAAACATTTTTTGCTTAGACATTTTAACTCCATCTAAAGCAATGGTGGGTTTTTTACCCAAAGGAGCGAGTATCTTTTCCTCTAACCAAGCAACGCTATAAGGTATCCAATAGGGAATTTCGTATTTAGGTGCGGATAAACCCGTAATAACTGCCAATTTTGCTAATAATTGCTTGAAAGACAGATTTTGATTGCCCAAAATATAGCGATCGCCAGTTTCCCCTTTTTCTAACGCCAGTAAATGTCCCCAAGCGACATCTTTCACATCAATTAAATTCAAACCCGTATCCACATAAAAAGGCATTTGTCGTCGCAAAAAACGCAAGATAATTTCTCCTGTAGGAGTTGGTTTAATATCGAATGCACCGATAGGAGTACTGGGGTTAACAATCACTATATCCTGACCTTGTTGAAGTGCTTTAACTGCTTCTCGTTCAGCATAATATTTGGATTTTTTATAACTTCCCACCAGCTTATCTACCGCACTTTGATAAGATTCATTTACTGAAATACCGTTTTCCCCTACACCAATAGCCGCTACCGAACTAGTATATACAGTGCGCTCAATTTGAGCTTGTCTAGCAGCACTTAAAACCTGTCGCGTTCCTAAAACATTATTGTGATATAGTAACTTACTGTCAGCTTGCCATAAAGAATATTGCGCTGCAACGTGAAATAATACCCCACATCCTCGCATTTGTTGACAGAGATCGGGGTCATGCAAATCCCCTCGAACTATTTCCAGGTCTAATCCAGTAAGATTATCTAAAAGACTGCTAGGACGCACCAAAGCTCTAATTTCATATCCCTGTTGCAATAAAAGTCGGATTAAATTAGCTCCGACAAACCCCGTACCACCAGTGATAAAAGCTTTCATTTATTTTACTTGCAGGAGCGAACGACCATTCACCCCTGCCTCCCGTTATGCGTTAATTTTAAAAAAATATAGCAATATAAATTTACGATAATGAATAGCAAAGAACTAGCACGATATATTGAAGCTACTGATGGCATTTCCAAACCCTGGTTACTCGTACAGTTAAGATTACAAAAACTGCAAGAACGTAAAGATAATATTACTTCAGAAGAATATTTTCAAGAACTACAAGATATTCAAGAAGATTTACTAAATTTGGGAGAATGGTGGAAAGGTAGAGAATCAGAAGTTTTTGGCTCTTAAAACGATAACAGCAATCTACGGTTTAAAATAGACCAATCCAATCAAATATCGACAGTGGTATCATCATGTTTAATTTAGGTGGTAATCGAGCCGAAATAGCGCAGCAAAAATGGCGATCGCAATTAGACCGCTTTGTAGATGACTATCAAACCCAATTAACCGCCTTAGTTTGGGGACTACAACAAGAATGGAACGATCCAGATACTATTTTAGGACTCGACTTACAACCCCAACCCCATTTCGTCGCCTGTGCTAGAGAAGATTTAGAAACCTTAAACCGCAATACCAAAGGACGGATACAGGAAATACTTGGTATTATTGATGGTTATCAACGGGAAAAGGAAGTTATAGTTATTGCGATCGCCGAAGGACAGATTAAATTAATTAGTTTTCAACCAATAACCCCGCCACCTGATTGTTTCGCCGCCACCACAGAAGATATAGATAGCTTAGTTGAATTATTAGAAGGAGCTTTAAAAGCATATATTCAAAAGGATAAAAGAACAAGTAATGACCAATAACTGATTACCCTGACTGCCTGACATATTTGAGTGAAGCTAGCTGAAGGCGTGACATTTCAACTCTCGAATTCTGCTAAATAGCAATTGTAAATTAGTTATTGGTTTTTTGTTGGGTTCATATGACTGGGCAAAGTAATTCTTTGAGGTAATAATAGAAACGGTATTAAATCATAGAGATAGAAAAAATCTAAGTTATCTAGAGAGCGTAGGAACACAAAAATGAAGCCTAACTATAGTATGATCATCCAATGGTCTAAAGAAGATAGATGCTTTGTAGTTACTCTGCCAGAATGGGGAGAATTCTGTCATACCTATGGAGACACCTACGAAGAAGCTCTCCAAAATGCCCAAGAAGTATTAAAACTAATGATTGAATCTTCCCTGCGAGAAGGAACACCTTTACCTAAAGTGAATCTGTTCCTTAAGATTTTACCGAAAAATACCATTGAAGCTTAAAACCCAATTGACATCCTCCACTGCCTAAAAGGCAAGTGGATTCCTACTAGAATAAACTTAATTGCTCAAATCTATTCTCTCGGTGGGTTGACGCTTCGTCGCCTACGGCTACCTTTGTGGTAGT
>JBHJNX010000087.1:0-6990 GCA_050330335.1 Pleurocapsa sp.
AAGGAAGTTCTGTCTGTTCTAAGGAATTTACAGAAGCCCGCGTTGTATGCGTAGCATCAACGTCGGGAGAAGTCACGACAAACTGCCTGTCATTTCTATGAAGGAAAAACTGATCGTACCAAAATTGCTACCTTACAACAACAAACTGAGCGAGATTGGCAAATTGGTTTAGAGCAATCTCAGATTATGGACTGCATTTTGGTTCATATGGTCAGGGTTAGCTATCCAGAACCAGATTGGTCAGAAATTTTAACCACTCTTGAAAATATATCACCATCTTCAGTAAAAACTATTGCCGTCAAGATAGAACAACCCCAGGATTTAACAGTATTACTCCAACGATTAGAACCAGAATTTGCACCTCTGACTTTAAGTAGATGCTATCAGATCGCTAAAGCTGATGGTGAAATCACTCTCGAACAACAAGAAATCTTAAGCCAAATTGCGCTCAAGTTCGATTTAGATCTCTCAAGATTAAATTAGTTGTCATTCGCCATTTGTACTCAAATCCCAAGGATTAAAGACTTGTGCAAGAAGTATAATGAACCGATGTATCGCAGAAAAATAATTTAAAGTAAATTCAGAAATTTAATAAATTTTAAAGTTAAGTTGTTGAATTAAAAGTGAAAGAAGTAAGAGTTATGGTTAATTTTATAAAGTAAAATTAGCTTGAAAATCTTCACGAGTCATCGGCTGGGAAATAATAATTCCTTCTCCTCCCAAATATTCTAAAGGTTTTCCTTCTACACTAATCCATACGTGATCGCCAGCATCTGAGCTAGTGGCTGTATAAATTACCTGAGCTAATCGACTACTCATTGAAGCACTGCCACCGCCAGAAGTAAACTCCTGAGAAAAATTGAGGTGAATACCATTGGGTTTGACTTCAATTCCCAGTAATTTAGTACCTTGAGGAATTGCCGTAGTATATTGAGGTTCTGTCGGCTTACTCAACAAATGTTCAAAAGCAATTTCCAATACCCGCTCACTCTCGACTGACTTTTGAAAATTGAGGGTTTTCGATACTAGTTCAATTGTATTGTTATTGGGATTGAGCCAAGAAACTTGAATAGTTTTCTCTTCGGTAATCGGCTGGGGAGGTTGAGAAGGAGTCGTTTGAGTAATGGGGGGTGGAGTTGGTGTCGAGCTTTGATTGGCAACATCGATAGAATGTTTGGCCCACCAAGCAGCACCGCCTCCAGCAGCAATAATTACGCCTACAATTGTTGCTATTACGGGAATAGAAAGGCGACTTTTTTCTTTATCTTGCATGAGTTTGCAATGCTCCTAGTAAAAAAAGTGAGATCGAAGAAACGATAATTTTAATGTATTTTTGTCGAAGTAGAAAATTCTGATCCTATGGAAGAAAATTCTGCCTCTTTTGTTTCCATTCTGGCAAAACCTGCCAATTCGATTTTGCCCTTACTTATCTCTAATTGTAAGAGGCGAGCCAAAATTCCGTTAGCTTCTAAAGCTGCCAAATTAAGGCGATCGCTAACTCCTTTAGCAAAACCGTTAAGTAATCTAGAAGACATGGGGCGTTGATTTACAGTACCCGATGGTTCGATAAATTCAACAGTCTTACCATTGACTATTCTAATTCCTAATTCCAAAGCGATCGCTAATTCCTGGGAAGGATAGCGACTGAAACCAGCGCGAGTCAATTTAAACTGTATTCTCAGACGATTATTGCTTAATAATTCTAAATATGGCTCATTTAAGTTATAGGTAATATTTGTCGAACCGGCTTTGCTAGCTACCAGGCGATTTAAAGATCTTTGCAACTGAGAGCGAACCGCTCGAGATTGCCAAACTCGATTGAGATCGTCTTGTGTGAGTACAATTCTAACTGCTCCTTGTAGGGGTTGTTGTAAAGCCTCCTGGAATTTCTCGATGTCATTAAAATTTAATTTGGAGCGTTCTAGTGCGATCGCATCGGTTTCTAGTTCTAAAGCTTCAATTCTCAAACCTTGCTTGAGTTCTAGCCCTCTTGTGGCTATGCGGACTTTTTGTATTTTCCCCCCCACAATTTGATAGCTGGGAACATTATCAATTCTCACTTGTTGTCTTTCAACGTTAACTACCTGAGAACGAAGATTGTTGCTCGCCAGCCACTCCAAAACTAGGCCACTTCCAGAAAAGACCGATAATAATCCCGACAAAGCGATCGCCAAAATTTCCATTATTGTTTAATCAACCCTTAGTTTGTTCGGTAATCGAGCCTCATTCCTCCTCTCTGATGCTTCTTTAATCGGGGTTGATTCGCATTAAAACTTGTCCGAACTCGACTGGTTCGCCATTTTGAACGGAAATTTCCATAATTTGACCAGTAATCTCTCCTTCAATTTCATTCATCAGCTTCATGGCTTCAATAATACAAACTGTATCTCCCTTAGTAATGCGATCGCCCACGTTGACAAAAGGTTCTTCATCTGGGGCGGGAGCGCGGTAAAAAGTCCCCACCATTGGTGAAGTAATGTTAACCCATTTTTTATCATCAGGAGCAGTTGAAGCATTAGCTTCTGGAGTAGGAGGAGTCGGCTGAACTACAGGAGGGGTTACAGGCAGATTAACGGGATTGGTGACGAGTTCGGAAGTAGCAGCAGTGACTTGGGGAGCAACCCAACCAACTTCTTTGCGGACAGTCAATTCAAATTCGTCGTTTTTAAGAGTTAACTCTGTAATATCAGTTTGAGCGATCGCGCTTAATAATTCACGAAGTTCTTGAAAATTTATAGACACAAACTATACAACCATTATTCTAGTACTTGGGCATCTCGAAGATAACTGCTCAAAGCAGATTCTACGATATCTTTTAACTGGTGATGAATTCCCGAATATGGAGCGTGGTTTGAGCAAAGTTTAATTTTCCCTACCCAAATAAGAACCATCGCGAGTATCGACTTTAATTTTCTCGCCAATGGAGATAAACAAAGGTACCATGACCTGCGCTCCAGTTTCCACTATTGCAGGTTTAGTCCCACCTGTAGCGGTATCCCCTTTAACCCCAGGATCGGTATCGGTAATTTCTAAAATTACTGATGTAGGAAGTTCTACTTCTAGTACTTGCTCGTTCCAAAAAACTACGTTAACTTCCATTTCTTCTTTCAGATACTGCACGCGATCGCCAATTTGCGACTCACTCATCCGACTTTCTTCATAGGTTTGCATATCCATAAAAACATAGTCTTCACCATCTTTATAGGTATGCTGCATCGTCCGTTTTTCTAAATTAGCTTGGGGGACGGTTTCCCCAGCGCGAAATGTTCTTTCTACCGTATTACCTGTTTGGGCATTTTTGAGTTTAGTCCGCACAAAAGCCGAACCTTTACCAGGTTTAACGTGCAGGAACTCTACTACTCGCCAGACAGAGCCATCCAACTCAATAGTTACTCCCGTACGAAAGTCGTTGCTAGAAATCATGAAACCAAAAATACTTGCTTAAAGATCGACATTTCATTTTACCTGATACCCAACACCTATTCTTCAAGTCAAATACTTTTATCAGATTGGGTAAGAAAACTATTCAGCGTAACTTATTAGCTATCACCAATAGTAAAGAAATGTTGACAAGGGCGATCAATAACTAAGAACATACATCTTAGCAGGGGAGATTCTATTTTATTGCTCCCTGGCAACTAGATAGTTTTTTTGTGAGTTCGCGCTTTGAAATTAAATTTAGGAACATGATCGAAAATATTACCGATAAATGGCATAAATTGCGGTTAAATAGAAAATTTTGCTCATTTTTGCTAACTTTTATCTTAGTTGGAGTTAGCTTAATTGGTTGGCAACCTCAAGCACAAGCTGTTTTGGCGCAAGGAGATGCCATCACCGACCCCCAAGCTATTCTGCGATATGCCTTACCGATAGAAAATGATTCGGTGAGAAAATTGCAAGCAGATTTAGAAGATATATCAAATCAATTACGAGGTAAGCGTTGGAGTAATATCAAACGGGAGCTTAAAGATGCCAGTTTTCAGTTGAGCGTCCGTCGCGATAAATTACTAGCTACCGTACCAGAACCATTACAACCTCAAGGAGCAGAATTATTAGATAAACTGACTGCTGGGGTTGAAGAATTAAAAGAAATCGTTGAGGGCAAAGATCGCGAAGCTGTGTATCTAAAAAGACAGGAATTGTTAAATCTCATCACCCAATTGGAAGAATCGATGGTGGTTGGCTTTCCTTTTGAAGTGCCAGAAGAATACGCTAATTTGCCTCAACTTTTAGGAAGGGCCACTGTGGAGATGAAAACCAATAAAGGGGATTTAGAAATTGTAATTGATGGTTACAGCGCACCAGTTAATGGTGGTAATTTTGTCGATTTAGTACAACGAGGATTCTATGACGGCATTGATTTTAATCGTGCTGAAGACTTTTATATTTTGCAAGCTGGGGATCCTCCAGGAGAAGAAGACGGGTTTATCGACCCCAAAACAGGAGAATATCGGGCAATCCCTCTAGAAGTTTTGGTCAAAGGAGAATCAGAGCCAATTTATGGCGTAACTCTCGAAGAATTGGGACGTTACTTAGACCAGCCTGTAATTCCTTTTAATGCCTATGGCGCGATCGCTCTAGCTCGTCCTGCCAACGATCCCAATGGCGGTTCATCTCAATTCTTTTTCTTTAAATTCGATACGGAAATTACTCCGCCCGGCTACAATCTCATGGATGGACGCTATTCTGTTTTTGGTTATTTAGTTAAAGGCAAAGAAGTCCTCGAAGAACTTACCGCAGGAGATAAAATTATTTCTGCCAAAGTAATCAACGGTCTTGACAATCTGAAAACATAAAGTAGACATTGACCATTGAACATTGAACATTAAACAGTTAAAAATCAATTAGCAACTGATAAATGATAAATGTTCAATGATAACTGCCTTATGAAAGTAAAAGATCTCGGAGAACATGGTTTATTAGAAAGATTACAGCCTTTTTGCCTGAGTAGCGCGATCGGAGATGATGGGGCGGTTTTGGTTACTGATCCTGCTAAATCTCTGGTAGTTAGTACTGATGTGTTGGTAGATCAGGTACATTTTAGCGATCGCACGACTACTGCTTTTGATGTGGGTTGGCGGGGGGCTGCGGCTAATTTATCGGATTTGGCAGCAATGGGGGCAACTCCTTTAGGAATTACCGTAGGTTTATCCCTACCAGGGGAAGTTGCTGTTTCTTGGGTAGAAGAATTATATCGAGGAATGCAGGCTTGCTTGAGTCAATATGATACCTCAATTGTAGGGGGGGATATCTGTCGCTCTCAAGTGATTACCATAGGAATTACGGCTTTGGGAGAAGTATCACCCCATCGGATAATTCGTCGTAGTAATGCCCGTCCTGGAGATCAGATTGTGGTTACAGGTAATCACGGACTATCTAAAGCTGGATTGGAATTATTACTCGATCCCGCCTTGGGTAGTAATTTAAATTCAGCAGAGAGAGATAGTTTAATTGCAGCCCATCAGCGACCACTCCCTAGACTGGATGTAGTAGAGGTTTTAGAGCGGCTTGCTCCAGATACAGCAATGGCGGGCATGGATAGTAGCGATGGTTTAGCTGATGCGATCGCTCAAATTTGTCGTTATAGTGGGGTGGGAGCAGAAATCGACCTGAGTGAAATTGAAATTTTTCCTGCTATAGAAAAGTTGGCAGGGGCAGAAACCGCTTTAAACTGGGTTTTGTATGGTGGAGAAGATTTTGAGTTGGTTTTATGTTTGCCTAAAGCGATCTCTGTAGAAGTAGTAGAGCATTTAGGAGCAAAAGCCGCTATTATTGGAAAAATTACTTCGGGTTCGGCAATTGACATTTTTAATTATGATCATATGGCATCATCGCAAATCTTAAATCTAACTAAAGGATTCCAACACTTTTAGTTTTTTAAGGCGATTTTGGATACTGATTCGAGAACAGGTAATTGAGATAAAAATAGATAGCATTGGTAGAAATTAGTCAAAAATGGGAATGCTAGTTCTGTGAGGAACAGTTAAAACGATGTAAAGTTAACCTGACCTTGCCTGTTGGCGACGTGGTGTCTTTTAGTTTGGTTTATCTGTTCGTTCTCTATAGGGTATGGAGCTTTGAGATGGTGACCGACCAAAACCATAATTGAATTTCTTTATTACCCTTAATAACCTTTACCTGGTTATGGAGCAGACAATTTTGCCTAAAACCATGCACGATCAAGCAAAATGCAATCAAGCCGACTCAAACTCCTTTGTTTCACAACGAGGTAATGTTTGTCAGGATTCTAAGAGTCGAAAGTCGGAAATGACGGTGGAAACACAAAAATCTCAAGGGTCTGAAGAAAGTTCTCATGACGACCACAAAACAACTTCTAACTCTTACCAGAAGCCTTCTGGGGCAAAAAAACCAGAAGTTTTGACAGACGACACAAGCCCCGCCCTTACAACTACCAAGGAAGCAAAATTAAATCAGCTTCGACAAAGAATCATCCAGACTATCTTGTCCTATCCTGATGATGGTGAAATCTTATCCCATGCCGCTCGTGAAATTGGTGTTTTCTGCCAGGTAGAAGCCTGTGCGGTTATTTCTCTTGTCCCTTGCTGTGTCAATAGCTCAGGGGATAGCAACAGTCTTTTACGGACGACACAAGCCCCGCCCTTACAAATTGCTTGGTGGTACGAGAAAGAGTTTACGGTAGAAGAACAAAACTATTGGCGATCGCAACTAAATAATTTATTTACTGGGGATACAACACAAGAGTTTGATAATCTAGCTGCCGCTCGAACCTATTTTTTGCAGGTTACTGAAAATTTAGTTGGAGAGAATTTAACAACTAAAACAATTCTGGTAACTTTAACTTGCTATCACGAGCGAGTTAACGGTGCAATTTTATTATTTCACAATCTGTCCCATTGTTGGACTAACTCCGAACAAGAATTACTGGATAATATTTCAGAAACAATGGCGATCGCAATTTCTCAAGTTCAACTTCAACAACAAAACCAGACTAAAACCAAATATCAAGAT
>JBHJNX010000088.1:0-32232 GCA_050330335.1 Pleurocapsa sp.
GCGTAATCTGGCATTATCCAGGCTAGGAGAGCAAGATTCCATTGGCGACAATGGAAGCGCAGGCTATATTAAAAACGAAGCGTAAGCGGAGTTTTTAATTAGCGTTGGGAGGAAGTCACTAAACTTATGATTCGCATTTTACTGGTAGATGACCAGAAAATGATTCGGGAAGCTCTTAAAGTTATTCTCGAATCAGAAACAGATTTTCAAATAGTTGGAACTGCCGATAATGGTATAACTGCGATCGAACAAGTAGCAGCATTAAAACCAGATTTGGTACTAATGGACATAGAAATGCCAGGTCTAGATGGAGCTAATGCCACTAAAACTATTACTCAAAAATATAGCGATACTAAAGTTTTAATTTTAAGCTCTTATGACCGAGACGAATATCTAGCTAAAGCTATATCTGTAGGGGCAAAAGGTTATTTATTAAAAAATGCTGACTTTCAAGAAGTAATTACGGCAATTCGTTCTGTATATCAAGGATATTCTCAACTCAGTCCGGGATTATTAGGAAAATTATCCATTCAAACTAGTTCAAGTATTGTTCCTAGTTATGATCCTGCTTTAACTACAGAAAAAAAAGTAGTTTCTCTTGTTCCTTCAGAAGAAGAAGCAACCAAAACATTAGTAGAAATACCTCAAAAATCTAAGCTCTGGCAGAGATTACTGTTAGGTATGACCTTCATTGGGTTGGGTATTGCAGGTATTTTTATCGGTAGTATTGCTTTAAATTATCGTCTGTCTAATTTAGTAGTAAAAAATGGCACAATCAACGGGCGAGTAGTGAGCTTGAGGTCGCCAATCGACGGCAAATTAGAAGAATTTTACCCCCGTCCTGGTGTTTTTGTCGAAGCAAATCAAATATTAGCAAAGATTCAATCCACATCCGAACCTAATGATGCCATCCCCAGATTGCAAGCCGAAATTCAGTCCAAATCTAGTCAAATTTTATCTGCCAAACAACTCTTACAGTTTTTACAAAGTAACTTACAACAACAAAATAGCCAGAGCGATCGCCTTTGGCAAGTAGAAACCAAAATTGATCACGGAGAAGTCAAACAACAAGAAGCGGCAGTAGAAAAAGCCAAAGTGCAAGCTCAATTAGCCCAATTAGATTACCAACGCTTTGACAAACTCCAGCAACAAGGAGCAAGCTCCCAACAACAAGTAGACCAAGCTAGGGCAACTTGGGAAGTTGCTCTAGCAGAACAAAAAGAAGCCACAGAAAAATTACGTTCTGCTCAAATTGCTTTAAATGCTTCAAGACAGCAGTTAGCAGCCAATCGAAATCCTAGCTTGAGTAATAATTTAGCCAGAGAAACTGCTCAACTCAAACAGCAAATTGTCGATAAATCTCTAGAAATTAATAATTTAGAAACCGAACTGGCATTAGCCAAGCAACAACTAGCCCAAATAGAATTGGACACTAGTATAGCTAGGCAACTGGAAATCAAAGCACCTCTAGCTGCTGTGGTATATCGCACTGCAAGAGAGCAAGGAGAATTAATCCAACAATCGGAACCATTATTAACTCTTTTAGATTGCAATGATATTTGGGTAGAAACAGTTATTAAAGCTGAAAATGCCAGCAAAATTGATTTTGACAAGCCAGTATTAGTGGAACTAGCGGGGGAAGCAGAACCAATTAAAGGTCAAATTGCCCTAATTCAAGCAGTTAGTTCCCAAGGAGAACAAGAACGCTCTCAACGCTTGCAATCTCAGGCATTAGTACCCACCATCAGCCGCGATCTAATTGGTCACAACCTATCTCGCCTCATGGTGAATATTCCACCACCATCAAATCATACACAACGCAACAAATTTTGCGGTTTGGGTCAACCTAGCACCATGACTTTTGCTACTCATCATGAAGTTGGATTACCTAAATTTTTAGTAGATCACTGGCAACAACTCAAAAAATTTTCTTTTTTTGCTCGTCAACCTTAAATCAATATGAATCTAAAAGCAATGGTGTTATGGGATTCAGGATAAACCAATCTGGTAATACCCATAACTAAGTTAATGAAATTTAAACCAACTGAAAACGGAAAAACAACTGATTGATTAATTATGAAAATTATTGTCTGGGGATTGGGTTACGTCGGTACTGTAGTAGCAGCTTGTTTTGCCAAACTAGGACATGATGTAGTGGGTGTCGATAAAGTACCCGCTAAAATCGACGCTCTCAATCGAGGTGAAAGCCCTATTAAAGAACCAGGTCTGACAGCTTTAATTCAAGAAGCAATCAATGCAGGAAACTTGCGTGCTGTGTCTCAAGGTGCAGCAGAAATAGCTAATGCCGATATTTCTTTAGTGTGTGTGGGAACTCCTAGCGCACCTGATGGTAGTACAGGATTGCAATATATCAAAGGAGTGGCGGCTGAAATTGGTGATGGCTTGCGTCATACCAATCGCTATCATGTAGTTGTTTTACGCAGTACTGTATTTCCTGGAACTACCGAACAAGTATTGTTGCCTTTATTAGAAAAGTATTCCCAAAAAACTTGCGGTGAAGATTTCGGTCTGGTGATGAACCCAGAGTTTCTCAGGGAATCCAGTGCCATTGATGATTTTAACGACCCCCCTTATACAGTAATCGGACAATTCGACCGCCGCTCTGGAGATGTAGTCGAGGAACTTTATAGTGGCATTACTGGAGATTTTTATCGGGTTTCTCTCAAAACTGCCGAACTACTTAAACAAACTAATAATGCCTTTCACGCTCTCAAAATTGGTTTTGCCAACGAAATTGGCAGACTGTGTGATCGCCTAGAGTTAGATAGTTCCGAACTGATGAATATGGTTTGTGCCGATACTAAACTCAATATTGCGCCTACCTATTTACGTCCAGGTTTTGCTTTTGGTGGTTCTTGTCTACCCAAAGATTTGCGTTCGATTACCTTCCACGCCCAACAGTTAGGAGTAAATCTGCCAATTTTAGAATCAGTTTTACCCAGTAATAAAGCACAAATTGCCGCTGCTCGATTGAAAATTCATGATTTAAATGTTAGACAAGTGACCATTTTGGGGTTGAGCTTTAAAGCTCATACCGACGATCTGCGGGAAAGTCCTGTGCTGAGTTTGATCGATCAACTCTGGCGTGATGGTTTGAACCTTCAAGTGTATGACCCAGATGTACAACTAAATAAGCTTATTGGTAGCAATCGCGAGTATTTAGAACGTCAATTACCGCAAATTCACAAAATTACTTGTGACAATTTGGAATCGGCGATCGCGGGCAGTCAGGCAGTAGTTTTAACCCAAAAACGCTCCGAATTCAGTAAAGCTGTGATGAATCTAGCTCCCCATGTGGCAATTATCGATTTAGTACAGCCCCACTTGTCCTATAATCGTGCTTCTGAAGTCATTAGTCTTCCTGTAGCTAACTCCAAAACTGCCGTACCTGCAAGTTTGTAATTTACGAATTTATGAGTCGACCCAAACAATTAAGCAATTATCTCAACTGGCTGGTAATCTTACTCATTGGTAGTACGGCATTATACAGTCTTTCGGTGCTGCGTAATAATACCGAATACTTGGCTCTGATGGGCTGGGATAGCTTAGTGGTTTTGGGGGCGATTGGGGTATGGCGTTGGTCGTGGTTGCTATTACACGCCCTGCGTTCTGCTGTTTATCGGTTGTGGCAATTTCCACGCTGGCGCAGCCAAGCCAACCGCTTTCCCCTAGCTCAACTGCCACCTCTGGCGATTGTGATACCCACTTATCAAGAAAAACCCTGGATTACCGAACGGGTGTTTCAGGCGATCGCTCGCGAGGCTAAAACCCTACCCCATCCCGTAACTTTAGTAGCTGTTACCACTTCTGAAGAAATTGAAGCGATCGCCTATATCGTGAAATCCGCAGCTTCACAAGCCGTTAATTTCTTTCCCGTACTCGACCCCAATAACGGTAAGCGAGGAGCTTTAGCTTTGGGGTTAGAAGTGTTGAGTAATGTTAATTTTCCTTCAAATGGGGTAGTTGCTCTGATGGATGGTGACTCAGAACTAGAATTAGGCAGCTTGCGGCTGAGTTTACCTTTTTTTCCTCTGTTTCCCAATTTAGGTGGATTGACTACTAATGAAAGACCGGAAGTATATGGTTCGCGCTTGTTTTCTGAATGGTTACAACTGCGTTTCGGTCAACGACATCAGTATATGTGTTCTCATGCCTTGGCTCGTAAAGTATTGTGTTTGACGGGACGCTGTTCTTTTTTTCGCGCTACAGCTGCCTTAGAACCGAGTTTTAGAAATTTACTGGTCAATGACTATATCAACGACTGGTTGTGGGGACAATTTCGTTTTTTCTCTGGAGACGACAAGAGTACCTGGTACTGGTTGGTGCGTCAGGGTTACGATATGCTCTACCTGCCAGATGTAATGGTAACAACCATCGAAACCATTTCTGGTTCTGTTTGGGAACGAGCCTATCAAAATATGCGCCGTTGGTCGGGGAATATGTTCCGCAATGGTTCACGAGTCTTGGGTTTGGGTATCCGACGGGTGGGTTTTTTTACTTGGCTTTGCGTTTTAGATCAGCGTATCAGTATTTGGACTTCTCTAATCAGTCCCGGTATTTTAATTGTTACTCTAATTGAAAGAAACTGGTTTGGTGCTTTATTACTCAGTTGCTGGTTATTAACCACTCGTTGTTTTTATTTATTCTTAGTATTTTGGGACCGCAAGTCTCGTCTGAAAATCTGGCACTTACCCCTACTATTTCTGTCTCAGTGGGGAACTTCCGCTATTAAAATCTGGACGCAGATGAACCTAGCACAACAAAAATGGACTAACAGGCATGGTAATAAAGGTCGTTCAGCAGGGGGAATATCTTGGCAACAGAGATTAATTAATGCTTCGTCTCGTTGTTTACTAATCTCACAAGTATTTATCTTTGTCGTGTTTTTACTGTGGCAATATGGTTCGGTTAACGTAACTCAAGATCTAGCAGGATGGCATTGGCAGCGACAACAAGCCGTAGTAGCTACTGAAATAGAAATAATTGAAGCCAGAGACTATGGAATTGTACCAAGCGATCGCGCTGATGACTCTCAAGCTTTACAAACTTTGCTCGACAGTTTACCTACTACTGGCACGATTCAAATTAATCTCCCTTTAGGAGAAATCGATCTGTTTCAGCCTCTAGTAATCAATCGCAGTCACACTTATTTGGTAGGCAAGGGGACTCAGGGAACGGTGATTAAAGCTATTGCTCCTGCCAACAACACCGCAATTTTCACCTTTCAACCCCAATCTGGCGATCGCCTCAAAGATCTCAAATTAAGTAGTTTAACCATTAGTGCTACCAATGTTACTGCCAGTGTCGAAGTAAATCATACTTCGCAGGTAGTTCTCAGTTATTTAAGACTGACTGGCAATGGCGTTTACGGTTTAATTTTGAACGATACCAAAAATGTCACGGTGGAATATGTAGCTTTAGATGGAGTGTTCCAAAAACAGCCGATTTTACAGCGCGATCAACTTAAAACTTAGTTTTATATAGTAGTGAGGACTTGATTTTAGACAACAAAAAAGCGATCGCCTTGGCTGGACGTAGGGCGATCGCTCCAATTGATTACTACTAAGCCTTGAGAAGTCTGCCTTCCTTGCTGACTAACTTACCCAGGTTCTTCTTCATATTTGTGAGTTTTTTGTTTTTCAGGAATATTTAAGGGTTCGGGTTTGATATCATCATCCCAAACATCATCTGAAGCAACGGCATCGTATTCATACTCTTTAACTTCGGGTTTCGCCTCGTATACTGGAGCATCATAGATTTCTTCATCTTCTACACCACCCCAATTATCCTCTTCATATTCTTCATAAGCTACGGCTTCAGCTTGTTGTCTGACTGGTGGAGGCTGAACTACGCGAGCTTCTTGCCATTCATCTTCATCCCAACGCTCTTCCATTACTGGTTCTCTTTGAGGTGCGGGAGTAGAAATCGGTGTCCGTACCGGCACGCCAGTTCCTAATTGATTTTCAGCTTTAATGGTTTGAGGATAGTATTCTTCTTGATCTTTTTCCCAAATTGGACGGCCGATACCCAAACGTTCTAATAATCCAACCGAAATTTGAACGATTCGCTCTTCCGAGCCTTCAAAGACAATCAGACGATTTGGACCACTACTAACCACTTCATCGATGGACAATTCATAGGTACTGATAAATTGTTCGGGAATTTGAGGAATTCCCAACGAAGCAATAACAATAGAAGATACTTTGCCGTCTTGAGCATCAAACTGAAAATCCCTGACTTTACCCAACGGCTCTCCAGCTTCTGTAATTACTTCGCAACTAATCAATTTGCTGTACGCTTCAATATCAATATCTTCGATGACATTTTCATCATCTACTAAAATTACATCTCCAGTTTGGCGAATGCTTTCGAGATACATATATTTGGGTATTCCAGACACCGAGAGTAAATTATCTCGCAACCCCAGGGCTATTACTTCTCTGCGGTCTATATCTACCAGTACATCCTTAATTACACCCAATCTTTTACCACTGTTGCGAGCGATTACTTGGGTATTGAGAAATTCAGAACGTAGATGTATATTTTCAGTTGTCATGTTGTTGTTCGGCTTAATGTAAGCTGCTGCTTGCACCTACTATTTTAAAATTGGTTTTAATAAGTGTAACTGTTAAATTTTAGCTTTAAGATGATGCCATAAAATAGCTCGTTCTTAACTAAAACTAATTAAGATCATTCTAGCTAATCCCAAACTATTTGCCTCATTTGAGCATGAATCTAATATTTTGGCAAGAGTTGGGACTGTAATTATAGCAGCGAGTTAGAAAACAAGAGTAATAACTGGGTTTTGCCAGTAATTGATCAGGTATATGTTTTTTTTGTATTCCTGTATATTTCAGACGGAGTAATGGGTATTCTAAAACTGTTGCTGTATGAGTCTTCAATTTTTCAAAACTAATGAATCAACCGTCTGCGATCGATACAAAGCAAAATAATTCCCCATTTGCCAGGGATCTATTAGAAAATATCTTCAAAAAAGTATCTAATGCCAGAGATAATGGCTGTTTGCAAGTAGTTTACAATTCTGTAATTTTCTTTATCTATTTTACTGAAGGCAAGTTGATTTATGCTACCAATTCTCTAGCACCTTTTGAAAGACTAGAGCGTCAATTACGCCGTTTAAGCAATCAAAATCGTAAATTAACTAATCAGGTAATTAAACAAGCACGTTCTAAGTTTAGAAATGATTTGCAATCGTACACTCAAATTCCATCAGATTATCAAGGAATTTTTTGGTTTTCAGAACAAGATTATTTAGACCCTCAAGAAGCTGTAACTTTATTGAGAAGAATTACTAGAGAAGTATTTGAATCTCTGTTATGCTTACCCGACCCTTGTCAGTATCGATTTATTCCTCGTACTCAGCAGCTTTTAGAACTATGTAAATTCGATCTAGTTGCTTACATGGAACAGTGTCAAAAAAGATTGCTCAGTTGGCAGGCTTTTTCTGAACATATCTGGTCATCCTATCAACGTCTTTATTTATTAGAAGCTAAAACCACAATTACTAATTTAAATAGCCATCAAAATGAAACCATTACTAAGTTACTTACTGGCTTAAATTTTCGTCAAATAGCGGCGATTATCGATCGCGATGAATTAATTGTTGCTAAAATTCTCTATCCTTCAATAGTTAACAACGGCATCATTCTTAGAGATCCTAAACCACCCTTCCATTGCCTGCCAAGATTAACTCAAGACAATATTTTTTCGGGTGTTGATGATGATTGGCTAATTACAGATGGTAGTAATAAAATTAACTCTCAGAGTAAAGAAACACTACATTTTTTAGAAAAAACCTGGAAAATTGCCTGTGTTGACGATCATCTTGCGGTACAAAATAAGATCCAGCAACTATTAGATAAGAATTTGTTTTCCATTTTAGCAATTGAAGACTCAATGAATGCTTTTGTCGAATTAATTGAGTTTCAACCAGATTTAATTTTATTAGATGTAGATCTGCCGGGTATTAATGGCTATGAGTTATGTACTCTCTTAAAAAATCATCAAGATTTTAAAAACACTCCTATAATTATGCTAGATAGCGATCGCGGCTTGATTAATTTAACTAAATTTACTTTGGCTAATGCTACAGATAAACTAACTAAACCTTTTACTCAAACCAGTTTATTTAATGTTATTTTTAAATATCTGGAGTAGGAGTAAATTCTAACTGTAGCCTCTAATAATATTGCTTCAAGAGTTGCATGAAATTTTCCCGACTCGGCAAGGAAGACTGCGCTCCATTCTTAGTAACCGCCAAAGCACCGGCAACCGTTCCCCATTGTATGGCTTCTTTAATCGATTTGCCTTGAGCTAAGGCTACAGCCAAAGCACCATTAAAAGCATCTCCTGCACCTACGGTATCTACCACAGAGACAGGGATGGGTTTCATCCAAAAATTTTCAGTTTCACTACTATAAAAAGCTCCCTGATTTCCCAAAGTAATGATCACGTTTTTCACTCCCATTTGATGCAAAAAGGAAGCTGCCTGTCTGGCGGTAGTAACGCCATCAACTGTAAAACCTACTAATTGACTGGCTTCAACTTCATTGGGGGTAATCAAATCGACTAGATGATAGAGTTCTTCTGGTAAATTAGATTTAGCAGGAGCAGGGTCGAGAATAACAAAACTCTTGCTGGTTTTAGCTTCTCGTACTGCTGCCAATACTGTAGCCAAAGGAATTCCCAATTCCAAGAGAACTACTTTGCTCTGAGGTAGTAAAGCTTTAAACTTAGCAACTTCTTGTTCTCTAACTAAATTATTGGCTCCAGCCGCGCAGGCAATAGTGTTTTCTCCTTTTTCATCCACCACAATGGAAGCTATCCCCGAATGAGTATGGGGATTAATCGTGATGCCACTAATATCAACTCCTGCGGTTTGAAGATTTTCTAGCAGAGTTTTACCAAAGCTATCATCTCCAACTTGACCGACTAAATTGACTGAAGTTCCTAATTTAGCTACGGCTACTGCTTGATTAGCAGCTTTACCTCCCGCAGCCGAAAAAAAGCGGTTTCCAATAACAGTTTCTCCTCGGCTGGGTAAGTGAGGGACTTCTACTACTAGATCTAGGTTAATACTGCCAAAGACAACGACGGTCATTATGCTTGATGTCTGAATTTTCGCTCTGATGTAGACTACTTTTTAAATAAAAAATTAAGATTAGAGTTTAGCTTGCACTGATTATCCCTCATTTCTGAACAAAAACCCAATAATTAAAATCAACAGCAAAACAGGAAATCATACCTCAACAATGTTACTCAATTCTATCCATAATCGCCAAATGAACGATCGCATCACCCTGGTTGACTAGAGGATTTTGAGTATGACCGATGACTATACCATTGACACTGGCACGAACAGCAACTCTTTCCTCGCCAAAAGCATTGGTAATGTAGCCTAATTCTTGTTTTTTCCGAACTTTATCGCCTAAATCTACTTCTAAATGAAAAATACCTCCAACTGATGCCCGAACCCATTTACTTTCATAGGTTTCTAGAGAGTTACTGCCTGGAGGAAGATTTTCAAACCGATACATTTCCAGATAATCTATGACTCTAATAATTCCTTCGACTCCAACTTTAATGGCAGTGCGATCAAATCTTAAGGCTTCTCCTGCCTCATAAAGTAGAACAGGAATACCTAATTTAGTAGCTGCCTGACGCAGAGAACCAGCCAAAGCAGGAGCGTGCATCATTAAAGGTGCGCCAAACGCCTTAGCACAATCATAACTGGGTTTATCTTGTAGATTGGTGCGAATTTGAGGTGAATTGATCCGATGTACCGCCGCCGTATGTAGATCGATACCATGAGTGCTGCGGTGAACTACTTCCCGCATCAATAAATTAGCCAAACGGGAAGCCATCGAACCAGTTTCCGAACCCGGAAAAGAACGATTTAAATCTCTCCTGTCAGGAAGATAGCGAGATTGCTCGATAAACCCAAATACATTCACAATTGAAACTGCAATAATCGTACCGCGTAACTTTTCTGGACGAATTTTAGATAATACCTGAGAGATAATTTCTACCCCATTAAGTTCATCTCCGTGAATAGCTGCACTCAACCACAATCTAGGGCCAGTTTCTACCCCATTAATCACGGTAATGGGCAGAGATAATAAAGTCTGAGTGGGCAGACGACTCACCGGAAGATCTAAACGGCGTAATTGTCCCGGCAGAATAATTTCTTTGGCAATTTCAACAATATTTGTTGTCAACGTTTACTTCCTGGAATTTAAATCAATATTTTATCGGATGACCGCTATCTTCATGACCAGCTTTTTGAGCAATAAATTCAATAATTTTTCCTGCCACATCAATACCTGTTGCTTGTTCGATTCCCTGTAAACCGGGAGAGGAATTAACTTCCATAACTGCCGGCCCGTGATTGGAACGCAATAGATCCACTCCAGCGACTTTTAACCCCATGGCTTTAGCTGCGGCGATCGCTGTATTCCTTTCTTCTGGAGATAGGTCAATTTTTTCGGCTTTACCTCCACGATGGAGATTAGAACGAAATTCTCCTTTAGCACCTTGTCGCTTCATGGCGGCGATTACTTGACCTCCTACTACAAAACAACGCAGATCTGCTCCTCCTGCTTCT
Source organism: Pleurocapsa sp. (assembly GCA_050330335.1). Lineage (GTDB taxonomy): Bacteria > Cyanobacteriota > Cyanobacteriia > Cyanobacteriales > Xenococcaceae > Waterburya. Next base: position 10,646 of record JBHJNX010000088.1, read on the forward strand.
TTGATGTATTCTTGAACCAAGATATTAGCATCTAAACCGCGAAAGGCCTCAATAACCGATTTTGCTGCTTGATAGGTTTCTGCCAAGACAACTCCAATTCCCTGAGTTCCTTCTAACAGTTTGATTACCAAAGGCGCACCTCCTACGGTGTCAATCAAGCCATCAATATCTTGGGTAGCGTGGGCAAATCCAGTAATGGGTAAACCGACACCTTCCCTAGCCAAAATTTGCATACAGCGTAATTTATCGCGAGAACGAGAAATAGCCTGAGAGGAATTTGCCGTAAATACATCCATGACTTCAAATTGGCGTACTACTGCCGTACCGTAAAAAGTTCGAGAAGCACCAATGCGAGGAATGATCGCATCAAAATTTTCTAAGGGTTTTCCACCATAAACTACTGTTGGTTTTTTAGAAGTAATATTCATATAGCAGCGCAAGTAATCAACCACGCGCATACTATGTCCTTGTTGTTCTCCTGCTTCTTTTAAGCGTCTCGTGGAATAAAGACTGGAGTCTTGCGATAAAATTGCTATTTTCATCTGATTTAATCTAAATTTTGAATGATGAGGAGTAGAGAATAGGCAAAACTATTCCTAAATTGAGTACTTATTGTTGACTGATTACTGATTATGGGTGGCGGCTTTGAATAAAGGATTTTCCAGGATCTATTAAAAATTTACTTCTTACAGCTTGTCTTCCCAAGAGCATCCGAAAACCCATCACGTCTCTATTAGTTAAGGTTAATTCAATTTTCCATGTTTCTGTGCCTAATTGTACCTCTGTCAGAATAACAGGTCGTAGTTGTGCTGCTCCGCCAGAATTGCGAACTTCTCTATATTCCAATAATTCTGCTTCTGCGGTAACAGTAGCGTGGAAATTGCGCTGAAAGGGATGTACTTGAAAATGAACGATTTTTTTACCATTGCGATCGCTGGTTCGGATCTGAAAAGCGTGTAAGGCTGAAGTTCTGGCTCCCGTGTCAATTTTAGCTTTGATTTTGCTGATGCCCAATTGTGGTAAGGCGATAGTTTCTCGCCAACCAATAATTACAAAAGCTTTAGTTTTAGATTTTTCAGGGGCTGTCCCTGCCCCGTCAAAGGGATTGAGTTTCTGATTCACAAAAGTTAGGCTGAATTGCTGAGAGGGTTTAAGTTAATTAACCGAAGATACTCACCACAATTTAGCCTATTGTAGATGGTATGGAAAAGAAAAAGGTACTAGCAATAACTTAGATCGCCAATACCTTGGAGTCCCACGAACTGTGACCTACTAGCTTAACTAAATCGTTGCTTAGTTGGCTAGTAGAATCTCAGAATAATAAAATCTTATCCTGAGATTGGTATGAATTTATCATTAATTGAGAATCTTAAGCTAATTTTTTCAGAGATTGCTCTCGATCAACAGACTTGTTTGATAATTAGAACCGTTACTCTTGTTGTTCGGGGATAAATTTTAGAGATACTCCATTCATACAATAGCGTTGACCAGTAGGACGAGGTCCATCATTAAATACATGACCCAAATGTCCACCACAGCGATCGCAATGAACTTCAGTTCTGGTCATAAACAAAGAGCGGTCTACAGAAGTACCTACTGCATCTTCTAAAGGTGCATAAAAACTGGGCCACCCCGTACCGCTATTGAATTTAGTGTCGGAAGAAAAGAGAGGTTGACCGCAACTAGCACAAACATAAGTGCCTCGATCATAATTTTTATCTAGAGGGCTAGTACCGGCTCTTTCTGTACCGTGTTTGCGTAATACGCGAAACTGTTCGGGAGTTAAAATTTCCTGCCATTCTCGTTCGGTTTTTTGAACTTCAAATTGATTTTGAGAAGTTGTCATAATGTACTAAATTGGTTTTTATAAAAGTTAACACTTTATTTATTATGATTCAGAATTAGAAATGATAGATATTTTTAATGGCATTGTATAATTTCCCAAGCAAAACTTAAATTTTAGATTGTAGCGATTTAAGTTGTGGGACTGTACTAAGCAAACAGTAACTCATTAATAAAAAAAAATTGCTTAGATCTAAAAACTCAGATATCTCATACTATAAAAGATCGGGCGAATTAGCTGACAAGTTATTTTATTGAAAACACGAATATAAAAATAAAAATGGATATTACCAATGACCTGCACGTTATCGAAACCAGACCCTTGTTAAGTCCCGCATTTATTAAAAGTGAATTTCCCATAACCCCAGAAGCCGCAGCTTTAGTTGCTCACACCAGAGAGCGCATCCGCGATATTTTAACTGGTAAAGAGCAAAGGATATTAGTAGTGGTAGGCCCTTGTTCGATTCACGATGTTAAGGCGGCAATGGAATATGCAGAAAGATTAGCCAAGTTGCGATCGCAACTGGAAGAAAATTTAGAAATCGTGATGCGGGTTTACTTTGAAAAACCTCGTACCAATGTAGGCTGGAAGGGTTTGATTAACGACCCTCACTTGGATAATAGCTACGATATCAATACAGGTTTGCGAACGGCAAGAAAATTACTAATTGATTTAGCCCAGATTGGGTTGCCAGCCGCTACCGAATTACTCGACCCCATTACACCTCAATATATAGCAGATTTAATTTGTTGGACAGCGATCGGTGCTAGAACTACCGAAAGTCAAATTCACCGTCAAATGGCTTCCGGACTATCTATGCCTGTAGGGTATAAAAACGGTACGGATGGTAGTTTAAAAGCGGCAGTTAATGCCATGTTAACCGCGAAAATATCCCACCATTTTTTGGGTATCAACCAAGATGGTTTGGCCAGTATCGTCACAACAACGGGCAACCCCGATGGACATTTGGTGTTGCGGGGTGGAGCAAATAAACCTAATTATAATGCTGAAGATGTGGCAGCAGCAGCAACTACTCTCAAACAAAAAGGACTCAATTCTCGCTTAATGGTAGATTGCAGTCACGGAAACAGTAACAAAGACTATACCCGTCAATCAGTGGTATTAGAAAACATTGCCGCACAAATTGCAACAGGACAATCTCAAATTATGGGAGTAATGTTAGAAAGTCATTTAGTTGCGGGTAATCAATCTATTGCTGGGGATGGTCAGTCTTTAGTTTACGGTCAGAGTGTTACTGATGCCTGTATTAACTGGGAAACTACTGCACGGTTGTTAACGTCTCTAGCAAATTCTGTAGTTAAAGATAAATTAAACGAACGAGAGCGAGTACCTCTGGCAAAATAAGCATAAGCAATAGAAACTTGATAATCACTTATGATCAGTCAAATCAGAGTAATTACTGAAGGGGAAAAAAATCGACTCCTAGCAGTAGCCAGACAAGCTTTAGCTCATGCCTATGCCCCCTATTCTAACTTCAGGGTAGGGGCGGCAGTATTAACCCAAACCGGACAGATATTTGCAGGTTGCAATGTGGAAAATGTTTCCTATGGTTTGAGTATGTGTGCCGAAAGAAATGCGATCGCCTCGGCAGTATTAGCAGAAGGAGGGGATACAATGAAGATCAAAGCGATCGCGGTAGTTAACCACCGTAATATTCCCTGTTCTCCTTGTGGTGCGTGTCGGCAAGTAATTTGGGAATTTGGTAAAACAGCCATAGTTATTTACCAAGGCGATAACCAACTTGAAGTTTGCAATGCTACCGAACTTTTGCCCGCAGGATTTTCTTTTTAAATACGGTTTCTAAACTCAGCCGAAAGCTATATTCTATATAGATTGACCATTAATTAATTAAGTTTATAATGAAGCCATATATTGCTGCCGCTATTCAAATGACCAGTAAGCCCGATCTAGAGAAAAATCTGGTAGAGGCAGAAGAACTAATCGAATTAGCAGTACGTCAGGGTGCAGAATTAGTTAGTTTACCAGAAAATTTTGCTTTTTTGGGCAAAGAAGAAGATAAAATTGCTCAAGCTTCAGTAATTGCCGATAAAACTGAAAAATTCCTCAAAAAGATGGCGCAGAAATTCCAAATCACTATTTTAGGTGGTGGCTTCCCCGTACCTGTCATCGATAATCCTGCTAAAGCTTATAATACGGCAACTTTAATTGCTCCCAACGGTCAAGAATTAGCTCGCTATCAAAAGGTACATCTGTTTGATGTAGATGTCCCCGATGGTAACACCTACTGCGAATCTACCACGGTGATGGCAGGAACGACTTTACCCACTATCTACACTTCAGAAGATTTGGGCAATCTGGGTTTGTCTATCTGTTATGATGTACGCTTCCCCGAACTGTATCGCCATCTTTCTAGCAAGGGAGTAGATGTATTATTCATTCCTGCTGCTTTTACCGCTTTTACTGGCAAAGATCACTGGCAGGTATTATTACAAGCCAGAGCGATCGAAAATACTGCCTATGTTATCGCACCAGCACAAACAGGCAACCATTACGAACGTCGCTACACTCACGGTCATGCCATGATTATTGACCCTTGGGGAGTTATTTTAGCTGATGCAGGGGACAAACCAGGAGTAGCCGTTGCTGAAATCAATCCCCATCGTCTCGAACAAGTACGCCGACAAATGCCTTCTTTACAACATCGAGTATTTGCTTAAATTACCCATTAGTTTGCTTTAATTACCAAAGCTATATTCGAGCATGATATCGTCAAAGTCTAAATCTCCTCCATAGGGTAAATCTTCAAAACCCATTTTATTTTCGGAAGTACGCAGGTGATCAAAATTATCGCTATTAGCAGCAGCAAAAGCAAAATAAACTTCTGGATTGTTATTGAAATTGTCATCAATAACTTGCTCTAGACCGCCATCAACAACTAAGAAAGGTGCAATAGTTATTCCTCCTGGTATTTGAGCAATAGCTTCAATTTGTTCGCCATTAGCTGGACTAAAACTAAAGTCGAGCCGATTGGCGATGGCGGCTTCCAAATAACCTTCATCTCCAGGAGCTATAGTATTACCAAAAGCATCATTAACACTACCGTCAGGATTGACTTGGTAAAATCCAACAGTATTGTTAAACTCAGCCTCTCGACTAATAGTAAATAAGACAGATTGAAATTCGAGATTAATATCTCTAAGGTCGATAATTCCCCCATTGAGGACTTCAATAGCTGCATCTGTTGTATCGGTATTAGTACCATCGCTGATACTATAACTAAAACTATCTAGACCACTAAAGCCTGGGTTAGGAGTATAGACTACAAAATCGTCAGTCAAATCTGTAGGAGTGCCGTTATCGTTGATCGCCACACTTCCGTTATCAGGGTTACTAACGATAGTAATTGCTAGTTCTTTCCCATTGTGATTAATATCGTTTGCCAAAACGTCAATATTTACTGGGGTATTTTCTCTCGTTTTTGCTCTATCATCTACTGCGACTAGAGGTGAAGTATTTGAATATTTTTCAGCATCCAAAATTCTAATCGTAACTTGCTCTTGCCCTACAACTAAATCATCATTCTTACTAGGAAAAAGAGAAATAGTAAGAGTTTCTGTTTCTTCTGCAATACCGTCATCTGGAATTAAAAATCTTAGGTTATAAATACCAAAACCAAAATCTTTTGTTGCTCCATTAAAATCAAAAAAATTCGGATTTTCAGAATCATCACTTGGCAGAGAAATAACATCATTAATATCTGCTGTTCCGCTGACAGAGTAATTAATTTGCCCCCTTGAAGAACTTAATGCATCCGATATTCCATTAGGTATTCTATAAATAAAGAGCGAAATTTCTGTTCCTTCTATGACTTGAATTAGTCCCTGTTCAATTTCTAAAATTTTATTATCTAAACTGTATCTCAGTCCTGTTTTTGCCATTTTAATTTTCTTAAATAAAAATCTTTAATGTTATTCAGAATATCAGACACTTAAGTATGGCAAAACAACTTTAAATTTTTTTCATTAAAAATTTATTTGAATTTCAAAGTCTTCGGTTAAAGTTTATTGAAACTTTAAAAATTTTTCTGTAGGATTTATTCAAAATTTCAAAAAAACTCGCGAAAACAATATTTAAATATGGTTCTCATAGACTTAATTAAAAACATACCCCTGAGAGCCTGCTCTCTTTGAAGAGGGTTATTTTATTCTGATTGCAGTTGACTGAAAAGACATATTTTTAAGCTTTTAGTCCATGTCAACCGATGAATTCACGATAAACTCGCTAGACTATTTATAGAAGAAGCCATAGAAGAACAGCACAAGCAAAATTCTTGAGCTTAGTTTAAATACAAAGATCTAATATGTTAGGAAACTTTCAGCAAAGTAATTTAAGAATCGAAGTAAATGCCACAGAAGAAGCCATTAGAGATAGTTTACTGCAAGGCGATCGCCTGAAACAATGGATGTGGCCGCAAAGTTTTGCTTCTTTACCCGATAGGCTTAATTTGGGGGCAAATTTTAAAAGCTCTTTGGGATTAATTGAAATCGAACACCAAGTACAACAGTTAGACGATAATTGTTTGCGCTTAATTCTCAGTAAAGGGATAGATGGCTATCATGAATGGTCTTGGGGTAACGGTTGGCTGCAATCTCGTTTAGAAGGGGTGTCCATCTTACCACTAAATTTAGGTCAAACTTTTAGCCTATTTCGTCTCCGTCAATACCTAACGGCAAATTATCACCCCGATCCATCAGTTGACAAGTGACTCGCGATCGGGAATACTATCCCGATTAGAAGTAAAAAATTTTGTCATGCTTGCCAAAAGGATTTTACCTTGTCTGGACGTTAACGTCGGACGGGTAGTTAAAGGGGTAAATTTTGTCGATTTAAAAGATGCTGGCGATCCTGTAGAGCTTGCTAAAGCCTATAATGATGCCGGTGCAGATGAATTAGTGTTTCTCGATATTACTGCTACCCACGAAGACCGAGGAACTATTATTGATGTGGTTTATCGTACCGCAGAACAAGTGTTTATTCCCCTGACTGTCGGTGGTGGTATTCAATCATTAGAAAACATTAAAAATTTATTAAGAGCCGGAGCGGATAAAGTCAGTATCAATTCGGCGGCGGTGCGAGATCCTGAATTAATTAATCGCAGTAGCGATCGCTTTGGCAATCAGTGTATCGTGGTGGCGATCGATGCTAGGCGAAGGAAGAATTCTGAGCAATTGGGATGGGATGTTTACGTTCGTGGTGGAAGGAAAAATACCGGTATTGATGCGATCGCTTGGGCAAAAGAAATGGCAGCTAGAGGTGCTGGTGAATTACTCGTTACCAGTATGGATGCAGACGGAACTCAGGCAGGGTATGATTTAGAGTTAACTCGAACTATCGCCGAACAGGTAGAAATCCCCGTAATTGCTTCTGGAGGTGCGGGTAACTGTCAGCATATTTATGAGGCATTACATGAAGGGAAAGCAGAAGCCGCTTTACTAGCTTCTTTACTCCATTATGGGCAATTAACCGTAGATGAGGTTAAAACTTATTTACAAGCTCGTAATATACCAGTCAGAATAGATTGACCAACGGTCACCCGCAGGCACCTTCGTTTGACGGAGGTGTACGGGTGACTCGACGATCTGTAGTAAAGATTAAGTTCTCATTTTTATCACCCATTTATAAAATAATGTGTATTAAAATAGACTAAAGTTTACATTTCTTTAAAGATGCTAATTCCGATTCTCATATTTGATGTAGCTTTAGTAGCGTGGTCATTACATTTAATGCAAGAAGCTTTAGATCGGAAAGAGTTCTCTCTGATGCTGGCTGGTACTCTGGTTGCGGCTGCGGCGGCGGCAATGATGGTTGTCTACTTCATCATGGGCAGTTGCCTGAGTCGTTTGGGTTAAAATAAAAATAAATAAAATAATTTTATAAATTATTAAGCGATCGCCGCAAAGATTAATTAACAACTTATAGCGATCGCTAATTTGTTTGGATTATTTCTCTACTTTTAAGCTTAAAAGCCTGAGTTTTCACTAAAAGCATCAACCCTAGAATTTTCTTGCTCACGACTGTTAAAAGTACTAGAGGTGGTATTTAAAGAACCCAAAGAATTACTGTCGTCTGGAGAATCAAGTAAATTTTGGTTATTGATACCCGTAGAACTAGAATTGTCAGAAAAATTAGGTCTAGTTAAACTTTGAGAACTCAAATTTCTAGTATTACTGCGGTCATCAAAAGGAGAGAACGGGCGATCGCTATAACTGATAGAACTAGAATAAGAATATCCAGAACTGCCACTTGCACTAGGATCGCTAGAATAATTGTCTAGACCAAAATCTAAATGTGATTCTACAGGAACGCCAGTACCTCTCGGATTTGGCTCTGGTACGGGAACTATCAATTGCTCGGTATCTTCGGCTTTAAAATCGCTGTCTTTGTGTTGACTGTAGATACTTTCCTCTGCTTCTTTAGCTCTAGCAGCCGAATCATTTAAATAGCTAGTTATTATTGCCGTCAACCCTACCATTACAGAGATGATGATACCGACACCTAAAATAACTGGTAAATTTTTACAATTTAACTTCATGACTTTTAGAAGTAGAGGCAGCGAGAAACTAGAAATTATTAATTATTTATTCGCCATCTTTTAGATATTTCGAGTAATATGGCGATGAGTAATTTCTACAAGCTTTATTTGGAATACTAGAAACCAAAAGTAAAAAAATCGATTAGATTAAGGGATGCGATCGCTCTTCAACTAAGTAATGATTAATTAACCAACGGTCACCCGCAAGCCCCGTCTTTTCAAGACGGGGAACGGGTGACCAAAAAAATAGCATCAGACTAAAACATCTGATGCCAAATTAACTAAGACAAGAAATTAACTACTTAATGATTAGGGTGCTAAGGCATTACCTCTTAACAAACTACCGATAGTTTTAGCGGTAATTTTCATTTGAGTTAGAGGGTTAGCTGGTACGACAGTCTTGTAAAGGTAACTGTCAAAAGTCATCTTTTGCACGTCTACATCAGCACACATTTCCACAAAAGCTTCGCGGGTTGCATCGCTACGGTAGAAGACTCTTTGCAAGATATCTAAAACTAGATAAGTTGCGCCATATGTCTTATTCCAACGTTTGAGGAATAGTTTGAGATCGTTTTCAGTCGGGATTTTTTGTCCGTTTTGAGAAGTCTCTACAATAACCTCGGCACACATCCGCGCTGATTTAGCAGCAAAATAGATACCTTCACCAGAAGATTTGGTAACAGTACCCAGAGCATCACCTACTAATACTACTCTACCGCGAATCGGACGAGGACGGGGATGTTCGGGAATGGGATGTGCTTCAACTTTGATAATTTCGCCGCCTTCTAAGCGTTTGGCAGCACGCTTGCGAATGCCCGCTTGCAATTTTTTAATGTCGGCTTTGTTGATTTTCATCGTTCCCGTTCCCACTGCTACGTGGTCGAATTTGGGGAACACCCACGCATAGAAGTCAGTAGACACGTCGTTACCGACATACATTTCGGCTAGCTCTTCATAATAAGCCATTTTGTCTTGAGGCAGACGAATGCGTTCTTGGAAAGCGATCGCATAATTGTAATCTCCTGCATCAATAGCTTTAGCAATCCGAGAATTAGCACCATCAGCACCGATTACTAAATCTACTTTGAGGGTTTTCATCTCCCCCTGTACCGAACCGTTAGAATGATCGGCATAATGCAGGGTATAGGGTTGATTATCGCTGTCGGGAATGTCTAATTGATATACAGTACCGTTAATTAGATTTGCTCCTAATTTAGCAGCACGGTCACGCAAAAAGCCATCGAGGACTTCACGACGGCACATTCCGATATATTCTCCATCTTTAAGAGTGTGACCGATATCCACTTCTCTATTAGATGGCGAAATCATTTTCATCTTCCGCACCCGACGGTCAATAATTTCTGGTGGTAGATCGAATTCATCTACCATACACAGGGGAATCGCACCACCACAGGGTTTGGCGTTATCTAATTTACGTTCAAATAAATAAGTTTCAATACCAGCTTTGGCTAAGACTTCGGCGGCGGAAGAACCTGCCGGACCCGAACCTACAACAGCAACTCTTAATCCCAAAGTCCTTCTCCTACAATCTTAAATCTTTTTTGAGGCTACGAAAGGCATACTATCACGTAACTCTTAACTTTTTGGCAGGCGATCGCCTGATCTCTTTTAATTTGCAATACTGCTTAACAACTGCTTAACATAAGTTAATATATTGGGATTAATTACTTCGATTTGTGTAAAAAAAGTTACACTTTAATAATTTTAAATAAAGCGATCGCCAATTTCCAGATAAAAAGATAGGACTAGATGGCTGCCCACTATTAACTACCTGACATATACTATTGTTGCCTACTCCCTAATTACTCTACGGGCGTTGCCCGCCGTTCACCCTTACTGCTTACTGCTTATGGTTGGTTATCTTGTTTTTCTAACGATTTCTGTGGGGCTGTTTGGTCTTTTTGCTTTGGGCTTGAATTTACAATGGGGTTATGCTGGCTTGATTAATTTCGGTCACGTGGCTTTTATGACTGTAGGAGCGTATGCTACGGTTTTATTGAGTTCTCAAGGCGTACCGTTAATTATTGCAGTTATCGCAGGAGCGGCGATCGCGGCATTGTTGGGTTTGCTCATTGGAATGTCTACCCTCAGACTGCGGGAAGACTATTTGGCAATTGTTACCATTGGTGTTTCTGAATTACTGCGTCTAATCGCTCTCAACGAAGAATGGTTAACTAAAGGTGCATTTGGTATTCAACGCTATCCCCTACCTTTAGATCGATTCGATCCTAATTCAGTTCAAAAATACATCGCGATCGCCATATTAACTTTAATCGGTATTTTTGCTGTATGGCAACTATGGCAGGGATTGCGATCACAGTGGCTAGAAAGAAAAACAATTCAAGGCAAAAGTTATCAACCGACCAAAAAAATTGGTTTAATTATTTGGGGAATCATCGGTTTGGCTCTGATTTTAACTGTTTATATTAATGGGTGTGTTGCCCTATTAGATTACAATTACAAAGCAGGATTGATGTTACTGGTTTTAATCGTTTTGGCGTTAGTTTACTGGGGCTTACAACTTTTGGTTAAGTCTCCTTGGGGGAGAGTACTCAAAGCGATTCGTGAAGACGAAGAAATCGCCAGAGCTTTGGGTAAAAACGTCTTTTGGTATAAGTTACAGGCATTTATGTTAGGTGGCGCGATCGCTGGAGTTGCGGGAGCTTTTTATGCCTGGCAATTAACGACAGTTTATCCCAGTAATTTTGAGCCTTTAGTAACTTTTAATGTTTGGACTATGGTAGTTTTGGGGGGTGCGGGAAACAATTCAGGCTCTTTATTAGGAGTAATTATTTTTTGGGCGTATGATGCCCTAACTCGGTTTTATTTACCCAAATTAGGCTGGTTCGATAGTTCTAGTTTGGGGGCATTTAGAATTATGGTTATCGGATTAATTTTAATGGGTTTAATGATTTGGCGACCTCAAGGAATTTTAGGTAAAAAAGAAGAATTGACTTTAGGAAAGTAATCATTGTTTCGTTCCGTTCGGCCATTTTTAGGTAAAATTGACTAGAAGAACCTGACATAAACTTTAATCAATTTAATTAAGTTTCTTTAAAAGTGTTTTGCGTGGGGAATGTAGAGATGTTTTGTAGGAGTTGGATTGTATGACTGCTTCTACCAGGATTAACGGAGTACTCAATCCGGGTGTTAACCTTGCCAGTGGAGAGTATCAAATAACTAAACCTTTAGGTCAAGGTGGCTTTGGTATTACCTATTTGGGCAGAGATATGAGGCTGAATCGTTCTGTGGCCGTAAAAGAGTTCTTTCCGGAAGGTTGTTGGCGAGAAGGTACGACGGTGGTTTCAGCGGGAAGATGGAATGCCAACACCTACACCAATGCCAAACAAAAGTTTTTGCAAGAAGGACAGACATTGGGACAGTTCAATCACCCTGGTATTGTCAGGGTTTTTTATTATTTTGAAGAAAATAATACTGCCTATTTAGTTATGGAATACTTGCGCGGTCAAACTCTAGGCCAACTCTTAAAAAACAGGGGTGGTAAACTACCAGAAACCGAAGCTCTGTTTTATATGAAAAAGATTGCTAAGGCCTTGGAAGTATTACACCAATCTCAATTTTTACATCGAGATATCAAACCCGATAACATTATGCTGGCAGATGATGGCAGAGTAGTACTGATTGATTTTGGTGCGGCTAGAGACTTTGCAGCTAACAACACCGAACGCTTTACTACCATGCTGACTCCTGGCTATGCTCCTTTAGAACAATACGGTCAGGCTCTCAAATACGGTGCTTTTACTGATATTTATGCTTTGGGTTCGACTTTTTATCATATGTTGACGGGGAAAGTTCCTCCCTCTGCTATAGAAAGAGCCGCAGGAGTAGAATTACAAGCTTTACGAAAACTAGAACCCAGCCTCAGTCCCCATCTGGAACAAGGGATCATGAAAGCTATGGAAATGAAGGTAGAAGAGCGATCGCAATCGATTACAGAGTTTCTCGAATTTTTACATTTAGACCCTGTGGATTTACCTCAACCATCGACTAAAATAAACTTCTATCAATCCCATCAAGACCCCTGGAGTGCCTTCAGGTCAAATTCCATTCAAAGTCGTTCTCACCCTCCTAGTAATAGCGATCGGTGGTTTTAAGGTGAAGAAGCTCGAAGATATCAAGATTACCATGTTAGGAACTACTGGTGCAGGTAAAACCAGTTATCTACTGAGTATGTATGCAGTGATGCAAACGGGAGTTCAAGGATTCACTCTGGCGGCTAAAGACATAGACATAGATTTAGAATTGACCGAGAGATGGGAACAATTGATTTCTCTTGAAGGGGAAGATCGATGGCCTGTCCCCAACGCCGCCGCCATCGAACATTATGCTTTTGATTTTAGTTATGGTTTTCGTCCCCTGATCGGGTTTGAATGGTTGGATTATCGTGGTTTAGCTTTAAGCGATCGCTCTGAAGAACAAGATGTGCAGGAATTGAGCGATTATTTAACTAAGTCTCAATGTCTATTTTTGTGTGTATCGGGAGAACACCTGATTGATCGCATTACCCCCAATACGGTACGCAACATCAAAAGCGATCGCATGAATCAGTTTATTCAAAAATATATCAGTAATCATCACCCTCACAGTCTAGATAAACCGTTTCCTGTAGCGATTGTCATTACTAAATATGACCTCTGCCACCATCGAGAAAAACAAGAAATTATTGAAGACATCAAACAATTGTTTCAGGGATTATTTGCTCCTAATTCTGGTTGGTTAGTGATGATTTGCCCCGTGAGTTTGGGGAAAGAATTATGTGACAATCCTAATACTGCAAGTATCGTTCCCATTAATGCTCATTTGCCTGTAGTATTTGCAGTTTATTCCCAATTGAGAAGCTACGGTATGGAATTGAGAACCAATCGCGATCGCCACTCGGAAGCCGTAGATAAATACAAACAGATCAACCCTATCTTACAATGGTTGCGTAACTCAGAAATTCAGGCTCAAGCTTCGGAGTTGAAAAATTTTGAAAATCTCTTAGCTACTGTAGAAGAGAATATGAAATTACTATCCCAGGAATTACAGCAAGCTTCTCTCTATTTCAGTGGTAATGAGGTAACAGCAGATGTATAGACAAAAGTGGGCAGCAATTGTCTACGGACGCAGCTATCATGTAGATTTTCGCTTTATTGCCATTCCCCAAGACTTTACCAGCCGAGAACTCAATTGGGCATCCCCATATATCATAGCTACTACTCGCAAAGCCAGAAAACTACCATTTCATCCCAGATGGTCTTTATTTAAAAATAACTCTCATTGCATTTTGGGAGTAACCTGTATGGTGCGAGAGTTATTAGGAGAAACAGAAGACAATCTAACATTAGACATGACCAAAGATGATAGCGGTAGACCTCTCTATATCTTTGTTGGCTATGTTACCAAACTAGAACGCAAAAAATACTTGTTTGATTTACCCAGTTATCAAGGAAATTGTCTCGCAGATTTTCAATCCCTCTATCAATATGTTCGCAATGTTTGGTTGGTCAAAAACTTTAATAAAGAAAGTCGCCAACCCCAACGAACAGATTATCAAAAATTGAGTTTTACTCACCAACAAGTAATTAACAACTTCAGTCTCGATTCGATCAATCAACTCAACTATCAGGGAAAATATGCCGATAAAGTATATCTTTGGCAAGATTCTCCAGAACAAAATAGTCAATTATGGGAAGAATCGGCTAACTTTCCCCAACCCATCTCTATCTGTTTGGGTATTAATAGCAGACGTTATCTCATTAGCCCCTTTCTCAATCAAAGTCTTACCCAATTAGAAGAATTTAGCATAGAAGAATATATTTCAATACCATCTCAGCGATCGCTCCAATTAACCGAACCAAAAAAGCGATCGCTTTCTCAATTAATTGCCCAAAAAGCCAAAGAAGACATCGATTTAACTCTACAACACGCCGCTCAAGCTGCCACTCTGGGACAAGAATTAATTGATAGTTTCAATAACTGGTCTACCAATAGGGAAGATCTTCCGACTATTGAATCTTCTCTGACAGAAACTCCCAAATCAGACGATTTTGGCTTTAAAATTAAATCTGATATTCAATCTACTACTAAAGCTCAAGATTGGTTTTGAGCAGTATATCTAAGGGCGATCGCATCTGGTAAACTACAGTCAGCCGATCCAGCAGATATTTTTTTTGGTCAGTGTTCTATATTCAATGTTTAATGAAAATACCACCATATTTACAACCTGGAGATTTAGTTACGGTAGTCTCTCCCAGTGGTGCATTGAAAGAATTTAACGCTTTAGAAACAGGATTAGAAATCTGGCGATCGCGCGGTTATCGGATTGAATTGGGAAGTAACTATAAATCTCAGTATGGCTATCTAGCGGGAACAGATACCGAACGAAGAGCTACACTAGCTCGTGCCTGGCAAAATCCTGAATGTAAGGCAATTATCTGCGCTAGAGGCGGTTATGGCGGGGCGAGATTATTAGAAGACTGGAATTGGCAGATTGAGAGTGATCGTTTTTCTCCCAAGTGGATAGTTGGTTTTTCTGACGTTACAAGCCTGTTGTGGAGTTTAGCTAAAGTGGGAATTGCTAGCTTACACGCCCCAGTTTTAACTACTTTAGCTCAAGAACCCGAATGGGCGATCGCCAGGATGTTTACTTGTTTAGAAGGTGGTTCAATACAATCGATTTCCGGTAATGGTTGGGGTGGAGGGCAAGTTACGGGAATTTTATTACCTGCGAATTTGACAGTAGCTACCCATTTACTGGGAACATCACTACAGCCATCTTTAAAGGGGGTTATTTTAGCTTTGGAAGAGGTGACAGAATATCCCTATCGCATTGACCGTATGTTAACTCAATGGCGGCTCACAGGGGCATTTAGCCAAATTAAAGGTATTGCCATAGGCCGTTTCAGTCGTTGTGAACCACCACCATCATCCAATAGTTGGACGGTAGAAGCAGTCTTGCGCGATCGCTTGGGAGATTTAAATATTCCCATAGTTTCCCAGCTTCCTTTCGGACATGATGGAGCTAATGCTGCATTACCTGTAGGACTAACAGTACAATTAGATGGAGAAACAGGTGTATTAAGTTGGCGGAATAATTTGTTACAATGACCTGTTACAAAACTTAAAGGAGAATCTTTAATCATGCCTCATACTATTGTCACTGAAACCTGCGAAGGTGTAGCTGATTGCGTCGATGCTTGTCCTGTCGCTTGTATCCACGAAGGGCCTGGAAAAAATATCAAAGGTACGGATTGGTATTGGATTGGTGCGACTCGTTCGTTTTAAATGAGTATTCTTACTCAAAGAAAAACGGCTAATTGTTAAGAAACATTACGAGAGTAAAAATAATTAACAATTAGATAACTTAAATTTCGTGTTGGTGAGGAAAATCCAAGTCCAACCCCCTAGATGCAAGGGTGACAGCGCATCCCCACTAAGTAAAGTTGGTAGCTTTAACATAGTGAAGCGGGATGTTAAAAGGTGGTAACTCAAAACCTGATTGAGAATCCCATCGAAGCAACTAACTATGAATAGGAGACGAACTTCCGTCTGAATCGTCGTCATACCAGACCAGCCAAAACAGGTTGACAGGCTGGGAACAAAAGTTCACAGGGTAAGGACACGGGTAACGCGCTGTGCGCACCCTGAGATGTCCGTAAAGATTAGGTACTCAATTTTGCCTAACAAAAAGAAGAAAGACTCAATCCTCTTACTTTGGCATCCAACAAAACCCTCGGCGAATAGGAAGATTCTAAGGTTAGATACCAACGGAATTTAGGAACGAGATAACTCTCTTAAGGCTCTCATACTAGGTCGATAGTCTGAGTAGTAACCAGCGTAAGCCTTATTAGAGAAGGATTTAGTCAAAAGCGAATGCCTGAAGTAACACTCAGGATATGCAGACGGACTAACGATGAAATGAAAGATAAAGTCTGGAGTAAAAGTTTAAAAGTCATGAACACGGAACTAAAGAGGACACGGTTGGCGAGGTTACCTCACCAACGTGAGCTGTCCGTACCGATGTATGAATGGAACGCTATACCCTGGCATAAGCTAGAAAAACAAGTGTTCAAGCTTCAAAAGAGAATTTATCAAGCTTCTGAACGAGGAAACGTCAAAGTAGTTCGCAGACTCCAAAAACTTCTGATTAATTCATGGTCAGCAAAAGTAATTGCAGTCAGGAAGGTAACACAGGATAACCAAGGAAAAAAATCAGCAGGAATAGATGGGATTAAATCCCTCAATCCAAAACAAAGACTAGAATTGGTAAACAAAATGGAGATGGGAAGTAAATCAAAACCCACTCGAAGAATATGGATACCAAAACAAGAACACGGGGTATCGGGAGACCCGACACCGGTGCTTCCCGAAGGGCGGCGTGCCGGATGTCCGCCCGGTAAAGCTGAGAAAAGATCTTTAGGGATTCCTACCATCCTAGAAAGGGCAAAACAAGCCCTAGTAAAAATGGCATTAGAACCTGAATGGGAAGCCAAATTCGAGGAAAACTCATATGGCTTCAGACCAGGACGCTCAAGCTATGACGCAATTGCAGCAATACACAAATCGTTATGCCAAAAATCTAAATATATTTTAGACGCAGACATAGCTGAGTGTTTTGACAAAATTGAACATCAAAAACTATTAGAGAAAATAAACACCTACCCCACCTTGAGAAGGCAAATAAAAGCATGGCTCAAAAGTGGGGTAATAGATAACGGGGTCTTTTCTAACACCAAAGAAGGAACACCCCACGGGTCAGTCATAAGCTCACTACTAGCTAATATTGCTTTGCATGGGATGGAAAATTTTCTCAAAAAACAATTCCCACGAATACAAAGCACCAAAAACGGCAAGTATGAAGAAAGACCTACACCTAACATAATCCGATACGCCGATGATTTTGTGGTATTGCACAAAGACATCGAAGTAATTAAGGAAAGCAAAAAACTAATAGAAAACTGGCTAAAAGAAATCGGACTTCAACTTAAACCAGAAAAAACTAGAATCAGCCACAGTCTCAACGAACATGAAGGAAACAAAGGATTTAACTTCTTAGGTTTCCACATCCAACATTACCCAATGGGAAAATATAAGACTGGACTTGACTCGAAGAAAAAACCTCTCGGATTTAAGTTAAAAATCACTCCCTCAAATGACAGTGTCAAAACCCACCTAAAAAAAATTGGGGAGATAATCGATAACCATAAAGCATCAAGTTGCGAAAAACTTATCAACACACTCAACTCAATTATTAGAGGGTGGGCTAACTATTATCAAGGGGTAATTAGCTCAGAGATATTCAAGCTGCTAGACCACAAAACATATTTAAAACTCAGAAGTTGGGCAAATCGAAGACACCCGAACAAAGGAAAAAAATGGGTTAAAGATAAATATTGGAAATCCATTGATAACCAAAATTGGGTCTTCGCCGAAACTAAAGAAGGGAAAATTACATACAGATTAACCAGACACTCGGACGTAAAAATAGTCCGTCATATTAAGGTTAGAGGAAATAAATCCCCTTACGATGGTGACTTTACCTACTGGAGTAACAAGCTGAGAACATACCCACTGATATCTAAGAAAGTGAGTACACTTCTCAAAAAACAACAAGGAAAATGCAATCTATGTAAATTGACGTTCACAAGCCAGGATATCTTGGAAATCGACCATATAAAACCAAGGAGTCAAGGTGGAACAGATAGTTACAAAAATCTGCAACTACTACACAGACATTGCCACGATATTAAATCTCGTCAAGATTTCAGACAATGGCGAGAACAGGAGTATTTATGTCAAGAATCATTTCATTGAGGAGCGTAGTGACTAGAAATAGTCATGCTGCGTTCTGTAGTCGAGTTAAGAAGGCGACTTCTTAGCTTAGATAACATTTTGCTACCTGTATTGACTGTGGTATTTGCTTGCAAGTTTGTCCGGTAGAAGGGGCAATTGTAGCTGAAGAAAGACCAGATTTACAAAAAACTCCGCAATAGTATTCAGCCAAGTCTTAATTGATGGGTTGAATTATACATACAAAAGAAAAAGGTTTTGGGAGTCTTGCCGTGTTTCGACCCCAAAACCTTTCTCTCTTACACTTACTCCTCACACACAATTAATAGTATAGAGAGTCTTTTTATTATCTGCCAATTTCAGGTGACAGTTTTTTGATTGTCATATTTTTTTATTACTGCACTGTTCTTGGGAAAATAAATAAGCTCGGTTACGTCCTTGGTCTTTAGCTTCATAGAGTGCTTGATCAGCTAGAGCAATTAATAATTCTGGGGAAATGTTAGAGTTGGGGACTACGCTGAAAACTCCCAGACTAATAGTAACATATTCATTAATTGGAGATTGTTGGTGGGCAATACGCAGCCGATGAACATTTAAAGCGATCGCTTCAGCAATGTTAAAAGCTTTCTCCCCATTAGTATTGGGTAAAATAATGCCAAATTCTTCTCCTCCATAGCGCGCCAACAAACCAGAAGTTGAATCGACAATGGCTTCAATGGCTAGAGCTACTTGTTGTAAACAATAATCCCCTATAGGATGACCGTAGTGATCGTTGTATAGTTTAAAGTAGTCGATATCACATAAAATTAAAGCGATCGGGTTTTGTGCTTGTCTCGATTTTTGCCATTGTTCTAAAAGATAATCATCAAATCGACGACGATTAGCTATTTGAGTCAGACTATCCAATACGCTTAATTTTTCTAATTCTTGGTTAGCTTCACCCAAAGCTGCTTGGATTTTCTGACGCTCAATAATTTCTGTATGCAATTGTATTTCTACCATGTCTGCGTGTTCGGTAGTAGTTTCCAGCATAATTTCTAAATCGGCTTTTTCTAGTTTTAATTCTTCTAGTTCTTGACGTAGATGTTCAATATGAAATAAAAGTTGTTCTCTAGCTACCTGTTCTTCTAAAATGGCACGATAATTTTCTGATTGAATTTCATCAGTTCTGGATAATTCGCTAGTAATTGTTGTTTCTAAAATTATTTTATCTAGAGGTTTAAACAAAAAATATCCCTGACCGTATTCACATTTTAAAGCTTTTAATCGAGCTAATTGATTGACTGTTTCAATACCTTCGGCAATAGTGTCCATACCTAAACTACGAGCTAAAGCAATAATTGCCCTGACAATACTGAGCTTTTCACTATTATTTTCAATACTTTTAACAAAAGAACGATCGATTTTTAAAGTGTCAAAAGGAAATTGATGTAAATAACTTAATGATGAATAACCCGTACCAAAATCATCTAAAGAAAACTCGATACCCATAGCTTTTAGTTCTTTGAGGATGATAATTGTAGCTTGAGTATCTTCTACTAAAGAACTTTCAGTAATTTCTAATTTAAGATTATGAGGATTGAGTTCTGTCTCTTGTAAAATTTGTTTTACTTGTTGTACAAAATCAGGTTGAGCTAACTGTTTACTAGAAATATTAACACTAGTTTTCCAATTAACAATATGACCGAATTGTAATTGCCAAGCACGCATTTGACGACAGGCTTCTTGTAAAACCCATGAGCCTAGAGGTACGATAAGTCCAGTTTCCTCTGCTAAAGGAATAAACTCCATTGGAGATATTAAACCTCTGGTGGGATGCTGCCAGCGTAGTAAAGCTTCAAAACCTTTGATATGATTATCTGCTAGGGATACTATCGGCTGATAATGTAAAATAAATTCTTGATTTTTAACTGCCCTACGCAAATCGTTTTCTAGTTGTAAGAGGGTCATTGCCCGCCCATGCATTGACTGATTAAATATTTGATAATGACACTTACTCTGTCTTTTAGCTTCCGATACAGCCAATTCCGCATCTCTTAATAAATTTTCTGCTCGGTCATACTCTTTTGTAGCTACAGCAATACCAATACTGGCTTCAACAAATACTTCATGACCATTAAGATTAAAAGGTACTAAAAACTCTCGATAAATTCGTTGGGCAATATTGGTGGCATAATCAAGACTATGTATATTAATGTTGCTCAATAAAATAACAAATTCATCGCTGCCAATACGAGCAATAAAATCTTGCGATCGCAAACAAGTTTGTAATCTTTGAGCAATAGAAATTAACAAGCTATCGCCTATAATTCGTCCTAAACTACTATTAATAACTTTGAAGCGGTCTATATCTAAAAATAGAATTCCAAATCCGTAATTGGGATTTCGTTTGACAAATCCTAGCAGGCGTTCGATACGTTTTAATAATAAATCATGATTAGGCAATCCAGTAAGGCGATCACAAAAAATATCATGAAGTAGTTTTTTTTGGATTAGTGTTTCCTCGATTGTACTGGTGTTATTTGCTGAATTTTCTATTTGATCGAGGTGTTGTATTTTATAAAATTTACTGATAAATTGTGAGTATGATTCGGCGGCAAACTCAATTTTGTCAATGGAAATTTCTAATTCGTTTAACTGATGATCGCTAATTGAATCAATAAATAAAGGAATTTCTTTGGCTTTAAAAGAACCAGATTTCAAGGCACGATTATTGTTAAGAGAACGCAGCCAATTTTCTAATAAAATAATATTAGATTGATCTCCCAGAATTGCTTCGGCAGCAGTATTTAAAAATAAACAGTTTTGACATTCATCAAACACTATTGTGGCATGATTCATCTTCGTGATTGCTGCCAAGAAGTTTCCACAAGTTCTATTTTCTCTTGAATCTTCTGTGTGTTTGCGCCTGAATCCGATCTCATACATTTTTTTATATTTTATTTTTTAATAATGCTGATGGTTAATTTAAAATATAACTATCATTATTTATTATGTTTTTTCAAAAACTTCAAAATTTATATATTGGTAACCAGGATAATATGAATATATTTCTCTAAATATAAATTGACACAAAATATAATTTTAGTAAATAGGAAAAATACTTATTGTTATTTAAATTTTTTGTAAATACCTCAAGTATATTTTAATAAAAATACGAAACAATCTTTACAAGCGATCGCCTTAAAGTTGTTAAATCATGAACTTACATACTATTTATAATCATTAACTACTGGAGATGTTAAGCATCGAAATCACAAAATAGCTATGTTTTCAAGAGAATTGCACTCCATAGATGGCTACTGTGGAAAATATAGATTATTGAAGATGTTGGGTTTCATAGGAAATTCTGTATAG
>JBHJNX010000089.1:0-83976 GCA_050330335.1 Pleurocapsa sp.
TTTAAAGTAGGAATTTCATTTTTTTGTGCTACCCAAAACTCATATACACATCCATTGCTATATTGCCAATCATTAATCAAAAAGACAGTATTAACATATCTTTCAATTACTTGTTGCCAAAATGAACGCCAGTCTTGCTGTTTCCAGTTAGCTATGGGAGTTAATGCAGTTGGATCGATTACGATTTGTTCTGTTTCTTCTCGCAGTTGTCCAATAAAACGCTGTGCGTGTTTACGATTGGGTTCAATTACTTCTTTGAAATGCGATTCGTGATAGCTTCGATCTGCACGATCAATATCAACAAAGTTTTTTCCGATACGCTCAAGCCAATCAATGTATCTTTTACCAGATGTAACAGGTGCGCTGCAATACAAGACACCATCTTGGTTGAAAACACTTTTATAAACTTCCAGCATTGCACTAATAGTAACCCTATTTGCGCTTGTTTCCGCTAATTCTTGGCTATTAGAGCGATCGGCTTCCTTGATTATCATAGCTGCCAAAAACTAACGAAGTAACCAAATCTGGCTGTCAAAATACTAATCCCCAAGAGATACAGGCAATTGCTAATGTCCGAAGAGGTAAGATATTTTTATTGCTAGGTAAATATTTATCACCCCATCGCTTAATTTCGATATTTTCCGTTTCATCTTGGCCAATAGGTGTCGATTCATCAGGAAGATTGGGTAATTCTAATAATAAGCTGGTAATTTGGGCTTTTAACTCTCTTTATTGCGGTTCTAGCTCTGCTAACGAAAGGTTATATCTCATGTCTATGGTTGTCAATCATCCATCTGCCAGGGTTCGATAATGTTGTTTTCGTCTAAAATTCTTTTGGGTCGTAAAATTAATACCAGTTGACCGACTATAGGAATATTGGGAGCGGTATCAAACCATTTGATTTCTAGTTGTCCGTTAACTTCGACAACAAAATAACTATTAACATCCCATTCTTGGCAGCCGCGGTCGAAAATAACTAAAAATTCTTGGACTTTTCCTGCAATAGATTTGGGCAGGCGATCGCTCGGACAGAGATAGGCTACTGGCTCGATCGCTTTTAAAACGGCTTGCCATCCAGGAACAGGTACAAAAGTACCGCTAGAAACGGTAACGCTGCTAAATGATTTTTGGGTTTTAACTGAAGCTACAGTATCGAGGGTTTGACGGGTGAGGGGATAAGTCCCCACTAAAGGAACAATCCGAGGCAGTTGTTCTTCGACTTCAAGGCGATAAATGGGCAATAAAGGAGCATTAGCAGTGGTTTCAACGCTAAAATCGCTCAATAGCTTTTCTACAGCTTCTCTGGCACTCTGAGACTGAGCAAATTTTAAACCCTGAGCAATTAAGCGCGATCGCTGTTGTAAATCCCGTTTACGTCTGGCGCGTTTCCAGCACAGATAGGCTACATTATCCCCAGGACAGTTAGTAAAAGCTTCTGGTATTTGGGACATATGAGCCACATCTTGCACGGCTTTAGCTACTAAATGCGCTCCATCCACATCGATTTTTTTCTCGTAAGCTAATTGGCTGGCTGCGGCTCTTTGAGCTTGATTGAGGATGCGAAATTCATATAAAACATCGCTTCTAGGCCCTTGAAAATATTTTAATACTGCTTCATCGAGTCCAGCCTGAGCAATACTATCATATACCTGAGATGCTACGATAATCAGATTTTGCTGACTGGTTTGAAATCCGGTATCTTCAAAAATTTTTGCTGGCTCATAACCTGCTTTTTGTAGAGTTTGACATTTTTTCCCCCACTCTACCCAATTACCTTCTTTCTGCAAAAGCGATCGCATTATTTCTTGGGCTTCTGCTTGGTCTAATTCAATTTGATTGTTTTGCGGTAAATTATTCATTCCTTTAATTCCTTTAATGTTGATGAGTTAAGGAGTGGGGTACTTCTAGTCCGTTAACTTCCATTAAGGTTTTATCTCTCATAATTTCATGAGGAATACCATCGGCAATAATTCTACCTTGATTTAACAGAATAACGCGATCGCACACTTCTAAGATTAATTCTAAGTCATGAGAAGCAACCATAATAGTTTCGTGGCAGGAGTTGAGAAAGTTAATCAGCCTGCGTCTGGCTCTTAGGTCTAAATTAGCACTGGGTTCGTCATAAAGCACGATTTGGGGTAGCATGGCCAAGACTGCGGCGATCGCTGCCATACATTTTTCTCCTCCAGATAGATGGTGGGAAACGCGATCAGCTAAGTGAGGTATTCCCGTTAAACTTAAAGCAGCATCGATGCGAGTAGCTATTTCTTCAGGAGATAGTCCAATATTTTCTAATCCAAAGGCGATATCATCTTTGACAGTCGGACAAAATAATTGATCGTCGGGATTTTGAAATACTAAACCAATTTCGGGGTTAAATTCTCCTGGTTTAATGGTGCGATTGAAGAGTTTTACTGTGCCATGATTTGGAGTATGAATCCCACAAATGGTTAAAAATAAGCTGGTTTTTCCTGCCCCATTTGCTCCAATTAAACCTACTGTTTCACCAGAAATAATATCTAAGTTAATATCAGTCAAAATTTGTCGTTCTTGACCGTAACTAAAACTGAGATTAGTTAGAGAAATTGCTATGGTTTGCCGAGAAATAATATTAGCTTTTTTAATTAAATCTTGTGACATCGAACATTTACCATTAAGCATTTAATACTTATTATTTACTCTTCAGCCCGTTAATATTTTAGCTATAACAATATTTCCATTATTATTAATAATAATGCTGCTATTACACTAATTATTGTGGCAAATAAACTATAGCGATCGCGATCTTTTTGAGTATGTTGATAATTGTTAGACAAGTCAAGTTTATTACCATAACCTCGTAAAATCATTGCCTGATAAATTAAAAGCGATCGCTCGTAACTTCTCACTAATATACTACCAGTTAGTTGAGCAAAAATTTCCAGTTGGCGATGACTTATTCCCTTAGCTTGGAATCCTCTAAGTCTCATTGCTCTCTGCATGGTGGTTAACATTTCCCCCAATTCTTCTAGATACCGATAGGACAATAAAGTCATATCGACAATTGCTGAAGGTATGCCTAATGTTCTCATCCCTTTGACACTACTGAGAAAAGAAGCAGTGCCGAATAAAACTAAACTTAAAGTTAAAATACAAAAGAAACGCACGGAAATCAATAAAGCGTCTCGGCATCCTTCGGCTTTAATTGTGAGATAACCCCAGTCAAATATTATGGTATTTCCTGCTAAAAAAGGCAAAAAAATTACTACTGCAATAATAAACCAACTAGGATAGCGCAATCGAGAAGCTAAAAACCTAACAGGTAGCTTAGAAGCTCCAAAAACTATTATAGTTATTCCAATAATTATTGGTAGTAACCACAGATTTTTAATAAAAGCAAAGGCGAAAATTAAACTCAACAAACCCACCAATTTATAGTTTTGTTGCCAGCGATGTATTGGTGAATTTAAATCGGCGTATTTATCAAGAGCTAATTTCATTAATTAAGACTTAAGTAATTCTGGTTTAACTTTATTGAGAAAGGCAACTAACATCACAGTAAATGTCCCTTCAATTACAGCTTGAATAACATAGCCAATTAAAGATAAATATATTGCTTTTCTTTCTGTATCCCCATCTAGATCGGCAGAAATTGTCGTCACCATTAAAGTTACAAACATAGTTGCTGATAATAACAACGCTCCCGCACCAGCACCAAAAGATAAAATATTCCTTATCCTCTGTCGGTTACTGGCAAAACGATTTCGCAGTTGAAACAGATAATAAGCTGCGATCGCTGGAAAGCCTATAACTACAGCATTAACACCTAAAGTCGATAAACCTCCATGTTGAAACATCACCGCTTGGAAAAATAAACCAATTAAAATTGCGGGAAAAGCATAATATCCCAAAACAACACCCATCATGCCATTGAGAACTAAATGAATGCTGGAAGGGGGGACGGGGATATGAATCAAGGAAGCTACAAAAAAGGCAGCCGTTAATAAAGAAGCCTTGGGTATATTAGCTTGAATATAGCGATCGCGATTAATTTTTTGTAAAGAATACCAAGTCAAACCACCGGTTATTCCATAACCAGTCAGACAAATATAAGGAGGAATAAAACCGTCAGGAATGTGCATTAAAAAAACTCTTAGTTTTTAGTTTTGGCTCTAAACCAATAAGTTAAGATTTTTTACGGGAAAAGAATAAAGCTGTACCGATAAAACCCCAAACCCCTGCGGCCGCCATCACCATTTTTTGTAAAGGACTGTAGTCGTTAGTAGTACCAGATACTGTCATTTCTTGAGTATTATCAGTCCCTAGATTACCTTCAGTTAGAGGAATACTAACAATATCTCCATGCCCCGACTGACGTACTTTAACATCCCAGTTACCAGAAATATCGGCATCGGGAACAAAACTAAAATACCCTCGCTCATCTGTTATGCCTTTTAACCAAGGATTAGCCAGATCGTTTGGGGCATAAACTACTACCTGAGCTTCTTTCATCGGTGTACCATCATCATAAGTAGCCCGAACGGTAATTGCAGAACTTTGAAGATACTGAATTTTTACACCGTGAGCTAAAGCTGCTTCTCCTGGCAATAGGGAAATCATTAACCAAGCCAGCCAGAAATACCATTTATTCATAATTCATAACATTCAACGCTTAATGATTACTGATTACTGATTACTGCACAATGTCCTTCCCCCACATGACCCAAACCAGCGATCGCTTTTGTTAATTTTTGATAATTTTCTGGAGATAGCCCGTCCGACATCGTCGATTCATCTAAATTTAAGCTGTTGCCCGATGCCAAATTCGCCAAAGGCTCGAATCCTAAAGCTTCGACATTCAAAGCATCATCTGCTGGTGCATCATTATCCCCAAAAATGTGATCAAAATGGAAAGTTGCTTCCACTTCTGCGGTTTCTCCCACCTGGACAATACCTTTACGAGTATCACCTACGTATTCTCCACAAAGATATTCGATGGGACGATTGAAGCCCAAATTAAAATCAATCGTCTGACCATCTTTAGTAGCTTTTCCCTGTAAAACCATAGTTTGACCCGGAATTGTCGAATCTTCAGCAGCCGTAACTATCTTCCAACCGACAGCATTATAAAAACCCTCATCAGTTGTAGCTTTATTGACTAAAATTGGTGCTGCATCTGCTTCTCCTGCGGCTAAATCTATCACCGTAGGAGTTTCTAAGAAAGCAACTTTTTTTTGATAATTAATCTTATCGATACTGCTTGTTTCCGTTGGTTCAAAACCAGATTCAACCTGATAGGCATTGGCTTCAGCTAAATTGACATAGACGCGATCAAAACTAATATCCCAACCATCTTTACTCACAAAACCCTGACGCACAAAATCTTCCCCATTGGCAACTAAAGCTAAGATCCCTCCATTATTAGTAGATACTTCGGCTTGTGCTGTAGGTTGTCGGCTACCAAACCCTATGACTGTTGAGATTACAGCAATCGCCACCGCTACTGTCGAAACTTTTGGCATTTATTTTTTCAGAAAACTAAATTTTTTACTCTTTTTTAGTGATAATGAATTTTGTTTCCCATTTTCAATACCCCCAGAGGGCATTTTGGCGATTTTTCAAGTTTATTTAACGAAGTAAACATACCCCTATGACTTTAAAGAACTAATTTACTACTAAAAAAATGACTGCGTGTCATTTTTAGTTAAATTGCTTACAATGCCAAAGGGGACATTTTGAAAGCAAACTTTTTAGTTTCTTTATAAATCTCAAAACTAAATGTCACAATTCCCGTCAAATCTTTACCAAAATAACAACAATCGAGGCTAAAATCGAAAAACAATCGCAAGTTTCTAGTTAAAAACACGGACTAGTAACTTATTCTTGATGAAAACAAAGCTAGGTATATCGAGGCTTGCTAAGGTGCAAGCCTCCTAGCGGCAAAAAAAGTTAATCAAGTGTAACTAGGCACTATCTAGTTATTTCTCTAAAAAAAATATCGTTAATTTTCACTGAAGGAGCAAGAGGAAACCGGCATGACCCAAGCTAATCAAGTCCTAGCTACGATCGCCAATCCTGTAAATGATTGGGAAATCCTAATCGAAGAAGATGTTGTTGAAGATGTCGTTAAAGATACTGAAGATCTAGACATTAAATCAGCAAAAGGGAAGAAGAAAAAACCAGGTGCAACTCGTCGTACAGAACGAGGCAGAAAAAAGCCTTATACTGAAGATTCTATTCGCATTTATTTACAAGAAATTGGTCGCATCCGACTGTTAAGAGCCGAGGAAGAGATTGAATTAGCCCGTCAAATTGCCGATTTATTAGAATTAGAAAGAATCAAAGAAGACCTCGAAGATAGCCTGGAAAGAGAAGCTAATGACGAAGAATGGGCGCGGGAAGTAAACATGGAATTACGCCCCTTTCAACGACGTTTATTTTTGGGCAGAAGAGCTAAAGATAAGATGGTACAATCTAACCTCCGCTTGGTGGTATCCATCGCTAAAAAATATATGAATCGCGGTTTATCTTTCCAAGATTTGATTCAAGAAGGTTCTTTAGGATTGATTCGCGCCGCCGAAAAATTCGACCACGAAAAAGGTTACAAGTTTTCTACTTACGCTACCTGGTGGATCAGACAGGCAATTACCAGAGCGATCGCCGATCAGTCTCGGACAATTCGCCTCCCCGTCCATTTGTATGAAACTATTTCTCGTATTAAAAAAACTACCAAACTTTTATCTCAAGAAAGAGGACGCAAACCTACAGAAGAAGAAATTGCTACTCGCATGGAGATGACCATCGAGAAGTTACGATTTATTGCTAAGTCTGCTCAGTTACCCATCTCTTTAGAAACTCCCATCGGGAAAGAAGAAGATTCTCGTTTGGGAGATTTTATTGAAGCTGACGGCGAAACTCCCGAAGATCAAGTATCTAAAAGCTTACTCAGAGAAGATTTAGAAAACGTTCTTGATACTCTCAGCCCTCGCGAACGGGACGTACTGCGTCTGCGCTATGGTTTAGATGATGGTCGCATGAAGACGTTAGAAGAAATCGGTCAGATTTTTAATGTCACCCGCGAGCGCATTCGTCAGATCGAAGCTAAAGCTTTGCGTAAGTTACGCCATCCCAACCGTAACAGTATTTTGAAAGAATATATTCGTTAATTTTACTTAGACTAATAAATTGTTAGGGGAAGTTCAGCTAGGAGCATCAGCACCAATTTAAAAAATTGGTGATGGGTTGGTTTCATAACCTGGATATGTCACTATCCAAGTCATACTGAGAACAATTTAGAGAGAGGTTAAGAGAAGTTCTTCTGCAAGTTTTTCCTTCCTCTCTCTCTATTTATGCTCGACTACTGAAGGTTGCCAAAGCGGTAAGGTAATTGTAAATACACTACCCTCCCCCGGTTTAGAGCGGAGAGTAATTCGACCATCCATTCCTTCAATCAGGCTTTTAGCGATCGCCAAACCCAGTCCCGTACCTTCTTGAGAACGGTTTCTTGATTCATCTACCCGATAAAACCTTTCAAAGATACGATGTTGATGAGTTAAGGGAATGCCCATACCGCGATCGCGCACATGAATGATGGCAGACTGAGGGGTTTTTTCTAAGATGATCTCCACTGGTTGAGTGGAATCAGAATACTTGATCGCATTATCTAGTAGGTTAATTAACACTTGTTGTAGGCGGTCTTGATCGGCACAGGCAACCACATCATCATCGGTTGCCAGCACGGTAATTTGGCGATCGCTTACCTTTTGGCTCATGGCTGCTACTTCTGCTACCAGAGTATTCAAGATCATCGGAGCGCAGCGAAAGTGGAGATGACCGCTATCGGCTCGTGCCAAATCGAGCAAATCCTGTAGCATTCTAATAGTACGCTCGGTTTCTGAGGTTGCTGTTTCTAATGCCTGTTGTTGATAAGCACTTAAGTTGGTGCTGCGTCGCAGTAGACTTTGCAGATAACCCACTACTACAGTTAAAGGGGTGCGTAATTCGTGGGAAACATTACCGACAAATTGACGTTGTTGTTCCCAGGCACCCGATAGTCGAAATAACATTTCATTGAAGGCTTGTGCCAGTCCTAAAATTTCATCTGGTGCTTGATGGAGTTGGAGTTTGGCGGCTTGCAAATCATCGGCAGAAACAGCAGTAGCAACTTGACTCATTTTTTTCAGGGGATACATGGCTTTGCGAATTCTTTTTTGAATCACCACAATTAAGATGCCAATAGTCAAAATACTAATTATTAACAATTGCCACAATCCAGCAGTTAATCTCTGTTGATCTGTTGTGATGTCCTGGGACAGATAAAGCTTCCCTAAAGACTGACCTTTGACAACCAGAGGAGTTCCACACAACACAATATCGCGATCGCCAAAGCGAACTACCAAGGGATGTTCTGGTACTTCGTCAAGAGATTCGACAGCACTAATTTCAGCAAGAGAACTATCACTATGAGGAGACTGTGCTAGAATTTGACCCTCAGAATTTTTGACCCACACTACCAATCCTGGTGTAGAGACCCGATTTATAGTCTGTTCTAATCCCATCTCAACAGAACTAACCTGAGAGTAAACTTCAAACTGTTCGGGAAAGCGCATAGCAATATATTCTAGGGTTTGCTTGTGGGCAGCTACGAGATTTTGCTCCATTTGCCAGCCAGCCCAAACCGCCACACTACCCAATCCTAAAACCGAGATTATCACCAATTCCAGAGTTAAGCGAAACTGAAGGGAGGAGGTGGAAATTTTCTTGTCTGAGAAAGAATTAATAATGGCTCGAAGATGGTAACTTAGTTTCATTGATTGATTAACAGATTAAATGTTAAAGCTAATGGTTGGTTCATCCCCATTGCTTCGACATGGTGAATGGCATCGGGCATCAAGCACAGAATATCTCTAGGGGTTAGCAGGTGATCGCCTTCATAAGAAATGGGATCTGGGGATGTTGTTTAATTCTTATTGTAGGAAAAAGGTCTTCTGTAAAAATGATTTGTTGCTGATACCCAGATGAATTTTTGCTGAAAAAAACATTATTAATTAAGCCGATGAAACTGAAACCTATTACTGCCATTGTCCAGAAGTGTTGAATTCGTAACAGTAATTGAGAAACTAAAACCATAATTGGTAATTTAATATCGCATTTTCTTACCTAAAAAAATTAAAGTTTCAATGTTAGGTTTCAATTCTTTTATACTTACTTATTATTAAAAATTAATTCTAAACGTTGTTGGGATCGCTTTAAAGCTTCTTCGGGGGTTTGTTTCCCTAACAGAGATGCTTCAATTGCCCTACCCAAGTTTTCCGAGAGGCGAGAATATTCGGGAATAATCGGACGGGAGCGTGCTACGGGCATTTGGTTGAGAAATACTTTAATTATGGGGTTTTCTTGCAGAAATTGTTGATATTCTGCACTTTGTTGTGATTTTAAATTAATGGGTAAATATCCCGTTTTTATCGCCCACGTATTTTGAAATTCTTCCCTTAAGATATATTCTAAAAACTTTAAAGATGCTTGTTGTCTTTCGGGGGTAGTTTTAAACAGGAATAAATTTTCCCCTCCCATAATGGCGGCGGGAGTTTGCGCGACAGGGATAGGAAAGACATCATAATCAATTCTAGTAGATTTTAATTGTGCTAATGTCCAAGGTCCCGTTACCTGCATGGCTACTTTTCCAGCAATAAAATTATCCAATTCGTAACCCCTTTCTGGTGGGGATAAAATTGCAGCTTTATCGGTTACTAAATCAACTCCTAATTGTAGTGCTGCGATCGCGCCATCGTTAACTAAATTGGGTTCATTTCCTGTTAACAATTCCCCTCCTGCACTAAAAATAAAGGGTAGCCAAGCAAACACAGTAGATTCGGCTTTTCCTAAAGCTAAAAATATCCCATAGCGATCGTTACGTCCATCTCCATCTAGATCTTTTGTCAACTGTTTGGCTATGGATTTAAATTCTGACCAAGTAGTAGGATTTGCGGTTATGCCAGCTTCCTTAAATAAACTAGGACGATAAAAAACCGCCGTATTATTAGTAGCTAATGGCACGGAATAAATATGGTTTCCTAATACCATCGAATCAAACATTGCGGGATCTATTACTTCTTTTAATCCCGAATTATTTAACCAAGTTTCTAATGGTAATAGTGCGTCTAGTTGTACTAACTTTCCCGTTAATTGAGGGACATACCATAAAATATCTGGCGGTTGATTACTTACGGTAGCGGCTAGAATTTTAGGCAACTGAGTATCAGGCTGTCCGATATAGACTGCTTCTACTTTCACATCAGAATGTTCCCGATTAAATTTATCCACTAATTCATTAAATATATCGCGATTTTCTGGGGGATTAATCCCATGCCAAAAAGTAATTTTTATTGCTCCATTCTGAGTAAATCTCTTTGGAGTTTGGCAGCCACCGATAAATAATAAACAACACAACAACAAAACTAAAAAAAATCTTCTGGTTCGAGCGATCGCACTCATGGGTTTTAATTTACAGATTTTCTAAATACAATACGATATACGGGTAAATGATGCTCTAGAACGTATAGTTCTCTTTCAGTAGCTACTGGTAAAGGATTGATATCTAACCAAGTTGTTGAGTGTTGTTGCATTAACTGAAGATTAGCAGCAAAGCGATCGCGCATTTCGATAGCCACTTCTTTTATATCCGACTGTAACAATATCGTACCTCCAGGTATTAGGTAATCTACTAGCCAATTGACTAATTCTGGTTGTACTACCCGACGTTTGTGATGTTTTTTCTTAAACCAAGGATCGGGGAATTGAATAGTTATATAGTTCAGGCAATTGATAGGTAATGATTCGAGTAGTATTGTCGCTGAACTATTAATATTCCCAAAAAGATAGTGCAGATTTGTCAGTTCTAAATTATCTCTTATTTGATTGGCATCAATAACTAGTGATTTGCGAATTTCAATCCCTAAAAAATTAGTATTTGGATTGATTTGTGCCATTTGTAACAAAAACTTTCCTCTAGCAGAGCCAATATCTAAATGAAGAGGGCGATCGCTTTGAAGATATACTCGATTCCAATCTGGAACTTGTAAAGATTGTTGGAATTTACGACTTAAAGGATTAACGTGCTGACGAATTCGACTTTTGGGCAATTTAACAATTTCTCCGCTTTTTCTAATTTAAATGTAACTTAACGAAGACAGCAACAGTAGAGATTACTTCCTTGCTTGATCCTTTGAATTGAAATTTTGTTTAATGTTTGCTTACAAAAAGCAATAAATGTTTAATAATTGTCCATTTAATTGCACAAAAATTGCACAAAGACATTGATTAAATAACTGTAGTCCAAAAGCCACTGACATCCTAACTAACCACAATTTTAATTTCGCGATCGCTTTTAGCGGTCTGAAGAAATGAAAAAAAGAAACAAAGCATTAAGTTTTTGGCATAGCAGTTGCTAGCTACTATTGCAGCCTGCTGTCTCCGTTGGAAACGACGACACTTAACTTGGTTTCTAGTCGTACAGTACCCTGCTTTTTGACAACAGGACTGGAGTTGACTTCGTTAGGATTCAGTTCTCTAAACAATTACATTTTTTACCAATTAATATTTAGGAGAAATATTGATGTTTGATGCATTTACACGGGTGATTTCCCAGGCTGATGCGAGAGGTGACTATCTCAATGGCAGTCAATTCGATGCCCTGAAAAACATGATTGCAGAAAGCAACAAACGTATGGATGTTGTCAATCGCCTGACTGGTAATTCTTCAGCTATTGTCGCTAATGCTGCCCGCGTTTTATTTGCTGAACAACCCCAGTTAATTGCGCCTGGTGGTAATGCTTATACTAACCGTCGTATGGCTGCTTGTTTGCGTGATATGGAAATCATCTTGCGCTATGTTACCTACGCCGCATTTGCAGGTGATGGCAGTGTTTTAGAAGATCGCTGCTTGAATGGTTTACGTGAAACTTATGTAGCTTTGGGAGTTCCTGGTGGTTCTGTGGCTGAAGCTGTCAACAAAATGAAAGCTGCTGCTATTTCTATTGCTAATGACAGAAATGGCGTAACTCAAGGCGATTGCAGTTCTTTAATGTCAGAATTATCCAGTTATTTTGATCGCGCTGCTGCCGCAGTAGGCTAAATATCTGTTGAAATCTAAAAACATCAACATCATTTGTCGATCAAAACATAGTAAAAATTTATTCCAAGAGGTATTTTTTCAATGAAGACTCCCATTACTGAAGCAATTTCTACTGCTGACTCTCAAGGTCGTTTTTTAAGCAGCAGCGAAATCCAAGTTGCATTCGGTCGTTTTCGTCAGGCTAGTGCTTCTTTAGAAGCTGCTCAGGCATTGACTAACAAAGCAGATAGTTTAGTTAACGGTGCTGCTCAAGCTGTTTATAGCAAGTTTCCTTACACCACTCAAATGCAAGGACCCAACTACGCTTCTACTCCTGAAGGTAAAGCAAAGTGCGCTCGTGATATCGGTTATTACTTGCGTATGATCACCTATTGTTTGGTAGCCGGTGGTACTGGCCCAATGGATGATTATTTAATTGCTGGAGTTGCTGAAATCAACGCTACTTTTGAATTATCTCCTAGCTGGTATATTGAAGCTCTCAAACATATTAAAGCCAATCATGGTTTGAGCGGCGATCCTGCTGTAGAAGCTAATTCTTATATTGACTACGCGATCAACGCTCTCAGCTAGAGTTTTTTGAATAGCTCGGAATCGCAGATGACTATTGAAGCTCGTTTTTTTGTTTAATGGTTGGCTGTAATTCCGAGCAGTTTTTTTAAGCAAAATAATCAAGCAAATTTAGGAGTATAAGCCAGTGGCAATTACAGCAGCATCTCGCTTGGGAATCTCTGCTTTTGACGAGGCAAGTATAGTAGAACTGCGTCCTAATTGGGATAAAGAAGAAGCCAAACTAGCGATCGCAGCAGTTTATCGGCAGGTTTTGGGTAATGACCATTTAATGAAGTCAGAACGTCTTACCAGTGCCGAATCTTTGTTAGAAGATGGTTCAATTTCAGTCCGTGAATTCGTCCGCGCCGTAGCTAAATCAGAATTATATAAATCAAAATTCTTTTATAACAATTATCATCCCCGTACTATCGAGCTAAACTTCAAACATTTGCTCGGTCGCGCTCCTTATGATGAAGCAGAAATTGTTGAACATCTCGATCGCTATCAGAATGAAGGCTTTGAAGCAGATATAGATTCTTATATTGATAGTGACGAATACGTGCAGAATTTTGGCGATAACATCGTTCCTTATTATCGGGGTTTTTCTACGCAACGGGGCCAGAAAACCGTCGGTTTTACCAGAATGTTCCAACTATACCAAGGATACGCCAATAGCGATCGCGCTCAAGGTAATACAGGAACTCCCCGTTTAACCTATGATTTGGCTCGCAATACTGCTACTCCCGTTCGCAGTCCCGGAAATCGAGGTTCTCTCTCTGGTACGACTACCACCGAAAGGGGTAAAGTATACCGTCTGAGAGTTACTCAGGGAGCATCGGGTAGCAAAGCTCAACTGCGTCGCAGTTTAAAAGAATATGTCGTACCTTACGAAAGACTTTCGGCAACTCTACAAAAAATCAACAAACAAGGCGGTCGAATAATCGGTCTGACTGAAGCTTAATGGTCGTTGGTCATTAGTCATTAGTCATTGGTCATTGAAAATATATTCAAGGAGAATAATAAGTGGCAATTACAACAGCAGCATCTCGTTTGGGAGTTTCTGCTTTTAGCGATTTTAAACCTGTAGAATTGCGCCCCAACTGGACTCAGGATGATGCTAAAGCAGTCATCAATGCCGTTTATCGCCAGGTTTTGGGTAACGATTACATTATGCTCTCTGAGCGTCTGACAGCAACAGAATCTTTATTGACTAATGGTTCGATTACGGTCAGAGATTTCGTGCGGGCGGTTGCTAAATCAGAACTATATAAGAAAAAATTCTTATACGACAACTTCCAAACTAGAGTAATCGAATTAAATTTCAAACATCTTTTAGGACGCGCTCCTTACGACGAATCTGAGGTAATCTATCACCTCGATCTCTATCAAAATAAAGGTTTTGAAGCTGATATCGATGATTATATCGACTCGGCAGAATATGACGCTAATTTTGGGGAAAATATCGTTCCTTACTACAGGGGGTTTGCAACCCAAACCCAACAAAAAACCGTCGGTTTTACCAGAATGTTCCAACTATATCGCGGTTATGCCAATAGCGATCGCTCTCAAATAGCTGGTAAACCATCTCGTTTAGCAAAAGAATTGGCTAGCAATAATGCTTCGGCGGTGATAGCTCCTTCTGGTGGTACAGCTGGTTGGGCTTATCAAGATTCTAGTAAAGGGGTTACTCCCGAACGTACTTTTAGAACTTCTAATAAGGAAGGTCGTATCTATCGCGTGGAAATAGCGGGTATGAGTGCAGCTGGCTATCCCAAAGTGCGTCGTGCAAGTCGGGCGTTATTAGTTCCATACGAACAGCTAACACCAACCTTACAGAGAATTAACAAAATGGGCGGTAAAGTTGCCAGTGTGACCCTGGCATAATGTTCGGCGAGTAGTGAACAGTTATCGGCGATCGATTGCTGTTCTCCCTTGTCTATTTCCCTAAATAAATTCAGGAGAAAATAAATTATGTTAGGTAGTTCTTTGGTGGGAGCTAGTTCGGTTTCCACGGCTAAAAATCGAGTTTTCGTGTACGAAGTAACCGGATTAAAGCAAAACGAAAATAACGATAGTAATAATTATTCCATTCGCAATAGTAGCAGCATTTTTATGCGAGTTCCTTACAATCGCATGAATGAGGAAATGCAGCGTATTACCAAAATGGGTGGAACAATTGTCAATATTCAACCCCTCGATACTTTTTCACCATCCACTCAGGATGCAGCACCCGAAGACAATTCGGCTGAAGATTGAGGGACATTGTTTCTAGTTTCGAGCTAATCAAGTTTAAGGATGGGGATTAACCATAAATAATTAAGATTCCTCATCCCTCATCCTTCATAATTCATCTTTATTCCCAATGATTGCAAGTATTCCATCTTCTCTTAGAGAACTTCAGTATCTGCCATTTGGTCAATTAGCTAACTGTATCGAACAAACTTGGCAGCAGTACTTGACTTTATCTCCCTATCAAATACCTGAAGATCTGGGTTATGTAGAGGGTAGCTTGGAAGGAGAAAAATTAATTATTGAAAATCGCTGCTATCAAACCCCTCAATTTCGCAAATTACACTTAGAGTTAGCCCGAGTAGGCGATCGCTTGGATATCCTTCACTGTGTGATGTTTCCTCGTCCTAATTACGACCTACCAATTTTTGGCGTAGATTTAGTGGGTAGTGCAGCAGGAATTGGAGCAGCAATCGTAGATCTATCTCCAGTAAATCACGATCGCCTTCTTCCCGATGTTTATCATCAGAGTTTGTCTACTTTACCCTCAATCAATTTTGCTCAACCCCGCCTCTTACCTGAATGGGGAGAGATTTTTTCCGAGTTTTGTCTCTTTATCCGTCCGAGCGATCGCCCTGAAGAAATTTTATTTCTCAACCGCGTCAAAGAATATTTAACCTTACACTGTCAAAATGCCACTGCTACATCTCCTATAGTTTCCACCGACAGACAAGCAGAAATCTTAGCCGGACAAAATTATTATTGTGCCAAACAACAACAAAATGACAAAACTCGTCGTGTTTTAGAAAAGTCTTTAGGGAAAGTTTGGACTGAGCGTTATATGACTCAAATGTTATTTGATTGTCATTAGTTATTGGTCATTGGTCATTAGTTATTGGTCAAAAAACGAATAGCAGTTAAATTAATTTTGGTAATGGCTTGAGTTAACAAACTTTAATTTGAGTTAATCTGGGTTAAGCAAAATATTTTTAAACTAATTTAATTAATCCTTCATCTTTAACTATGGAGGGAGTAAACCAATTTCCCACTCAGCAATTTTTCCTCCAAGCTGTATTTGAGCATTCCTCTGATGGAATCGCCATTCTTGACGACGGCGATCGCTTGGTTGAAGTCAATCCTGCCGCTTGTGCCTTGTTTGGTACGTCGAAAGAGAAGCTTTTGGGTAATTCAATTTCTCATTGGGTTGATTTTTCTTTAGATGAATTAATAGCAGAAGTTCAATGGCAACAAGCTGACGGTAGCAGCAAAACTATCGAATATAGTCGGGTACGAAATTTATTGCCCAATTATCATTTATTAGTTTTAAGAGACATTAGTAATCTAAAACGAGCAACGGCAGAAAAATTAGACCGAGAACATCGACGAGTCGAGTTATTTGCCGAAGTTACCCTAAAAATCAGACAGTCATTACAACTAGAAGAGATTTTGCGGACTGCTGTAACAGAAGTGCAGAGTATTTTACAGGCAGATCGGGTATTAATCTATCAAGTATTTGCTAATGGTACGGGAATGCCGATTAAAGAAGCCGTATTGCCAGATTATGCTCCAATTCTTGGGGTAAAGTTTCCTGAAGAAGTTTTTCCTCAAGATTATCGCGATTTATATACCCAAGGTCGGGTAATCGCCATTGCCGATGTCCACGATCCAGATGCAGGATTGGCTGAATGTCTGATTGACTTTATGGATGAGTGGATGGTGAAAGCTAAATTGGTAGTACCTATCTTACAAAATTTAAAATCTCAATCCGACACATCGGGTGATCGCTTATGGGGCTTACTAATTGCCCATCAATGTCAAGCACCAAGACAGTGGACAGAATTTGAATTGCAGTTGATGCAACAGTTAGCCAATCAGATCGGTATTGCCCTCTCTCAAGCTGAATTACTGGAAAACTTAGAAGGATTAGTCACCGAACGTACTGCCAAATTAAGACAGGAAATTAGCGATCGCATTAAAGCAGAAGCAGCATTACGCCGTAGTGAAGAACAACTGCGTTTAATTGCCAATGGTCTGCCGGTGTTGATTGCCTATGTGGATAAAGAGCAACATTATCTTTTTAATAACGAGGCTTATCAAACTTGGTTGGGATTATCACCCAATAAAATTTATGACTGTCATCTCGAACAAGTTCATGGCGAACCAGAATATCGACAGATTAAACAATACGTGGAATTAGCTTTGTCGGGACAGACAGTTAATTACGAACTAGATCTAACTCTGTTAGACGGCTGGATTCATTCTCTGAGTGTGACCTACATTCCCCACGTTGATCAAAATTCCCACAAAATTTTAGGATTTTTTGCTCTGACCAGCGATATCAGCGATCGCAAGGCGATCGAACGGATGAAAGATGAATTTATTTCTGTTGTCAGCCACGAATTACGTACTCCTTTAACTTCTATTCATAGTTCCCTGAAAATTTTGGCAACTGGCAAACTGGGCAATCTTTCGATTAAAGGACAGAGAATGTTACAAATTGCCGACGAACAGACCGAAAGACTGGTGAGACTGGTGAATAACGTCCTGGATCTCCAGCGCATCCAGTCAGGTAAAGTCAAAATGAATAAAAAAGCCTGTAAAGTCACGGATTTAATGATTGAAGCCGTTCAAACCATGCAGGCGATGGCACAGGAACAAAAAGTCAAGCTGTTAGTCGAACCAGTTTTATTAACGGTGTGGGCTGATTACGACTATATCCTGCAAACTCTGACCAATTTAATTAGTAATGCGATTAAGTTTTCTCCCCCCCACAGTACGGTTTGGCTATCGGCAACTAGAGAATCTTTTAGCGATCGCCAAGGGAGGGGAACCATTTCTAATATCATTTTTGCTGTTAAAGACCAAGGACAGGGAATTCCGGTTGATCGCTTAGAGACAATTTTTGAACGGTTTCAACAAGTAGACTCTTCTGATTCCCGTAAAAAAGGAGGTACTGGTTTGGGATTGGCTATTTGTCGTCAAATTGTCGAAGGACATGGAGGAGGAATTTGGGCAGAAAGTACTTTAGGCAAAGGAAGCACGTTTTATTTTACTCTCCCCGAACTCATACAGTCAGAGGAAAATCGTGATGACTAAACGAATTTTACTAATTGACGATGAAGAAACCATTCAAGAAGTGGTGCAAGTGGGAATCGAAATTGAAGCTGGTTGGCAGGTGGAGATCGCTTCTTCTGGTTCCGAAGGCATTAACTTGGCACAAAGTCAACAACCCGATGCCATCCTCCTAGATGTGATGATGCCCGATATGGATGGAATCTCTACCCTCTCTAACCTCAAAACTAACGACAAAACTCGCGCTATTCCCGTAATTTTTTTGACTGCTAAAACTCAAACTACTGAAAAAGACCAATTACAAAGTTTAGGAGTAGTGGATGTGATTACTAAACCCTTTAATTCCATGACTTTAGCCAGTCAGATTGCTAAAATACTGCACTGGAAACTGTAAGCTTTAGGAATGAGAATCTTGTTAGTTGATGATGATGAAACTTTAGTAGATCTACTCACCAGAACTCTGGCAGCACAGAGTTACGCGATCGATGTGGCTACAGATGGGGAACAGGGCTGGGTTTATGGCTCTACTTATACCTACGATTTAATTATTCTTGATTGGTCGCTCCCCAAGCTCGATGGAATAGCTCTCTGTCAGAGGTTTCGTGCTGCTGGATATCATACTCCAATTATCTTACTTACTTCCCGTCATGGTAGCCAAAATAAAATTAGGGGATTGGATGCGGGGGCAGATGATTATATCTGCAAGCCTTTTGATGTAGAAGAATTAACGGCTCGCATTCGGGCTTTATTACGTCGCTTGAACTTTGATTTTCTGCCAATTTTGAATTGGGGAGATTTGCAATTAGACCCCTGTAGTTGTCAAGTTACCTATCGCGGCGAACTTTTGTCTTTGGGGGCAAAAGAATATCGTTTACTGGAGTTATTTTTACGTCACGAACGAGAAGTTTTAAGTATCGAAGATATTATCGAAAGTCTTTGGTCATCAATGGAATATCCAGCAGTAGCTACGGTACGCTCTCATATTCGACGCTTGCGGGAAAAACTCAACGCGGCTGGCTTACCAGAAGATATTATTACTACTGTTAGAGGACAGGGCTATGGATTAAAACCCTTACCTCAAGAAGATAATGTTTCAGACAATCTGACGGCAATTGCCCACCAACCAACGCAACATTTAGCAGCTTTAACTGCCATTTGGGAAAAACACCAGTCTAAAAGACAACAACAATTAGCTATCTTAGAACAAGCGATCGCAGCACTACAAACTGGTAATCTCGAATTGAGCGATCGCCTATCGGCAATTGTTGCCGCTCATAGTTTGGCAGGAAATTTGGGACAATTTGGCTTGAATAGAGCTTCTCAACTAGCTAGGGAACTAGAACAATTATTGCAAGATAACCCCACTCCTCAACAAGAGCAGGAATTATTGGTTAAAATAACTGCCTTAAAGCAAGAATTAGCTGCCAATCGAGATATTTCTTCCCAGATAAACCGTAAAATTTCTCAGAATTCTCCTTTAGTATTAATTGTTGGAGATGAATCTCAATTTGTTAGTCGTTTAACCGCAGAAGCAGCAACCAGAAGCATTCGTACTAAAATTGTACCCACTCCAGAATCGGCAACTCTTTGGTTAGAACAGCAACAAAATAAAGGTAAACAACTACCTCATGCAGTTTTGCTCGAACTCTCTTTTGCTAATTCTGAGGTGTTTGTCAAACAAGCATATCTCGCCTTAATTGCTGAATTTAAATTACTCGTACCATCGATTCCTGTTGTGGTAATTAGCGACCGCGATCTCTTTCAAGACCGCTTGCAAGTAGCTCGTCATGGAGGTAGTTTTTTTCTCACCCAACCAATTAACCCCAGTCAAATCGTCACTTTTTGCCAACAGATTGTCAAACGTTCTTCTTGGGGTAAGAAAATTATGATTGTCGATGACGATGTAGAACTATTGCAAATTTTACCTTCTCTTTTAGAACCTTGGGCATTTAACCTCACTACCTTAGACGATCCGCGACAATTTTGGGATGTATTACAAGCAGTAACTCCCGATATATTAATTTTGGATATCGAAATGCCCCATCTAAGCGGTATTGAATTATGCAAGGTACTGCAAACTCATCCCTACTGGTGTAAATTACCAGTATTATTTCTCAGCGTACATACAGATACAGCTATGTTTACTCAAGCATTGGCAAGCGGTGCTAAGGGTTTTGTTAACAAACCCCTGGTAACTCAACAACTAGTCAGTCATATCCTCAATTTACTTGAGATTAATGATTAAATGGGGCTTTAGCCGTTGGCTGAGATTAGCTCAACCAGCCTTTTAGCCGACGGGCTACTTGAGGGCGGCGCAATTTACGCATTGCCTTACTTTGAATTTGACGCACTCGTTCACGAGACAAATTAAAAATACCTCCAACTTCTTCTAAGGTATAGGGCTGACTAGTAGATAATCCATAGCGGAGAGAAATGACATCTTTTTCTCGTTGTGTTAGTACATCATCCAACACATCGATAATTTCCTGACGCATCATTGCTTCATTCATGCGTTCTTCTGGTAATTGTAATTCACTGTCTTCTAAAAGATCTACTAATTCCGTATCTTCGGCTTTACCAACCCGATGGTTTAAAGATAAAGATTGGCGGCGTAATTCTAGTAATTGACGCAATTGGGAAGGAGAAATTTCTAGTTCTCTTGCTAGTTCGGTTTCGCTAGGATTTCTTTGTAGTTTTTGTTTGAGATTCCGTTGGGCTTTTTTGAGTTTGTTGAGTTTTTCGACTATATGAATCGGTAGCCGAATGGTGCGGGCATCATTGGCAATAGTTCTGGTAATCGCCTGGCGAATCCACCAATAAGCATAGGTAGAAAATTTGTATCCTTTGTTGGGGTCGAATTTTTCTGTAGCTCGATTTAAACCAATTGCCCCTTCTTGAATTAAATCTAAAAATGGTACGCCGCGATTGAGATAGCGTTTGGCAATAGACACAACTAAACGTAGGTTAGAACGAATCATTTTGCGCTTGGCTACCTTACCACGGTAGAGCATTAAATCTAACTGACGCTCTGTTTCTAACTGCATTGCCGTAGCTAATTCGGCTTTGGTGGGTTTTCTGGTTAGTTTTTCCGTAAGTTCTTGGCGCATTACTTCAACTTGCACCATCAACTTGACATCATTAGCTAAAGTAACTTCTTCTTCTGCCGTTAACAGGGGATAACGAGCCATTTCTTTGAAAAAAGCTCCAATATTATCTTCAATATTAGTGCGGCGACGACTAGCAGCATAAGGATTATTGCTATCTTGATCTACAGAATATTCTGCCTCAACTAATTTAAAATCTTCGTCAAGATCTGAGGCATTGTTAGCTATTACTTCATCTATTTGATAGCTATTGTCTTCTGTTAGGTTGGCTAAAGTCATCAGCTTATTTCCAATTTTTTTTGTATGACAGTTTTAAAAAATGAGATTTTAAAAAATTCAACTTTTGATCTTAATTAATATCAACTCCTTGTAACTAAATTTTTAGTCTTGATTTTTGTTAAATAAAATACAATTAAACTAACCAGGGGTTATTTATTGGCGATCACTATAGAGAGCATACACTCTCTTTCTCTCATGATTTTTAATTGTTCGAGAAAAAATACATTATTTCTTAAGATTATTTATTGCCAGAATAGTATAACTTGCTTAACTTCAACTT
Source organism: Pleurocapsa sp. (assembly GCA_050330335.1). GTDB lineage: Bacteria > Cyanobacteriota > Cyanobacteriia > Cyanobacteriales > Xenococcaceae > Waterburya. The sequence continues at coordinate 21,626 of JBHJNX010000089.1, forward strand.
TCGTTAGAACTCTCACATAAATAGACTAGCAGAAGTAGTTCTGGCTTTTGTGGAGTTAGTTACAAAATCGGGCAAATATTTCTAATTGTTAACTGAAAAAATGCTCTGTAATGTTATCAATTGATTATGAATTAATTAATAAAAAAAACTTATCTGTTGTCGAAGATGAATTGAGTATGAGATAGTATTTTTGTACGAAGTTCAACAGCCAAAAGCAACATAGTGAAAAGCGATCACACTTCTTTACAACCAATTTTTTTATCTTCTGAGCCGGAATCTTCTCTAGGGATTAGTTATTCAGTAGCCGAACCAGTCAGTATTTATCAACCTCAAACACAACCTCAGTGGGTAGAAGTATTAGTAGATTGTCCTGGGATACAGGGATTATATACTTACAGCCTACCGCCAGATTTAATCGTTGGAGAGGGAGATATCGTCAGCGTACCCTTTGGCACACAAGTAATGGGGGGAATTGCCATTAGGATGTTAGTATCTCCTCCCGCAGATAAGATTCGCGATCGCCTTCGTCCGGTAGAAGATGTAATTATTTCGGGATTTTTTCCCAATTCTTATGGGCAATTATTACAGCAAGTAGCAGACTATTACTGTAGCGACTTGATGAGTGCCATTAAAGTGGCTCTTCCTCCTGGTTTATTAGGGAGAAGTCAAAGAAGAATTCGTTTAAATGTCGAGGCTATTCCCCCAGGTGCAGAGACTTTTTGTAGTGCAGTAGCGGGGCAAATTTTACAGCTATTAAAACAGCAAAAAGATGGCGATTACAGCGTCAATTATCTCAAGAATCAGATTCGCGGTGCAACCAGAGGAATTAGGGAATTAAATAAAAGAGGTTGGATTGAAAATTACCTTGAACCACCCAAACGAACCAAACCAAAATTGCAAACTGCCGTTACTTTAGTTACTAGTAACCTGCTAAATGATCTGACAGATAGACAACAAGAAATTCTGCGAATTCTAAAAAGTAGTGGCGGAGAATTATGGCTCAAAGAATTAATTAACATCTGCCGCACTACCAAAGTTACAGTAAATAAATTAGTAGAAAAAGGTTATCTCACCCTCTCGGAAAGAGAAATCCTTAGAAAAGAAACGGGAGTTGCTCAAGTAGCCGATACTGCCAAACAATTAAATTCAGCACAAGCCGAAGCTTTAAAGGTAATTAACAACCAACAGTCTTACGGGCAAATTTTGTTACATGGGGTAACAGGTTCGGGAAAAACCGAAGTTTACCTACAAGCGATCGCGCCAATTTTGGCATCGGGTAAATCAGCATTAGTTTTAGTCCCAGAAATCGGTTTGACTCCCCAACTTACTGATCGCTTTCGCGCCCGTTTTGGCAATAAAGTATGTGTGTATCATAGCAAACTCTCCGATGGCGAACGTTACGATACCTGGCGACAGACCATTCAAGGAGAACCTCAAGTAGTTATCGGCACGCGATCGGCAATCTTTGCACCCTTACCTAATTTAGGCTTAATTGTTTTAGATGAAGAACATGACTCTAGTTTCAAACAAGACCGTCCTACACCAACTTATCACGCTCGCACCGTAGCTAATTGGCGGGCGCAATTAGAAAATTGTCCTCTAGTTTTGGGTTCAGCGACTCCTTCTTTAGAAAGTTTAATTGCAACAAGTAGTAGGGGCAATTCGCGAATTGCCCTTACTAATCATTACTTATCTTTACCCGAAAGAATTGGTTCTCGTCCCTTACCAGATGTAGAAATTGTCGATCTCAGACAAGAATTGAGTCGGGGTAATCGTTCGATTTTTAGCTTGTCTCTACAAAAAGCGATCGCCGAAATGCAGGAAAAAGGACAGCAGGGTATTTTATTTATTCCCCGTCGGGGACACAGTACCTTTGTTTCTTGTCGCAGTTGCGGCTATGTTATGGAATGTCCCCACTGTGATGTGTCTCTTTCCTATCACTATGCCCATGAGGGAGCAACTAAATTATTACGCTGCCATTATTGCAACTATACTAGTATACAACCAGATAAATGTCCTGAATGCAGTTCTCCCTATCTGAAATTTTTTGGTAGCGGTACGCAAAAAGTAACTCAAGAATTAACTAAACTGTTTCCTAGTCTTAAAGCAATTCGTTTTGACAGTGATACTACCAGAAACAAGGGGCAACATCGCGAACTGATTGATCGCTTTGTCAGACAAGAAGCCGATATTTTAATCGGTACGCAAATGCTCACCAAAGGCTTGGATATCGCCGGGGTAACTGTAGTGGGAATTATCGCCGCCGATGGTTTGTTACATCGCAGTGATTATCGCGCCGCTGAAAGAGCCTTTCAAACCCTAACTCAAGTAGCAGGAAGAGCGGGCAGAGGAGACGAACCAGGGAAAGTAATCCTGCAAACCTATTCTCCAGAACATCCCGTAATTCAAGCCGTTAAACGCCACGACTATGATAATTTTAGCGATGCCGAACTAGCTAGCAGAGCAGAATTAAATTATCCTCCTTACGGGAGTTTGATTTTAATTAGATTAAGTAGTATTGACGCGAATGAAGTACAAACTGCTGCCGAAACCTTGGCTGATATCTGTATTGAGCGTTTAAGCGATCGCGCTCAAATTTTAGGACCCGCCCCTGCTAGTATTATGCGGGTAGCCCGTCGCTATCGCTGGCAGATTTTATTAAAATTTTCTACTCCGGATAGTAATCATTTATCCGATTTAAACTTCTTGCGATCGCATTGTCCTCCATCTGTCAGCATGACTATTGATGTCGATCCTCTTAATATGGATTAAAGGATGAAGTAGAAAGTAGAAAGTAGGAAGTAGGAAGTAAGAACTAATAACTAATAACTAATGACTAATAACTAATGACTAATGACTAATATATGAAAATCTTCCCTATCGCGATCGCTATTTTAATTGGAGTTACGCTGCTGATTGAATTTGGTTTGCGTTTGACTGTAGGTTTGGGCAATCCTCCTCTATATATCGCAGATGAAGAAATTGGCTATTTACTTGCCCCTAATCAAAAACTTCGTCGTCGGGGAAATTTAATTAAAGTCAACCAATATTCCATGCGTAGCGATGAAATTGAACCAGAAAAGCCCGATAATAGATTTAGAGTCTTCTTACTAGGAGATTCAATAGTTAACGGTGGTTGGTGGACAGATCAAACAGAAATTCTCTCAGAATTTATTGAAACAGAAATTGCCCAAATGAGCGATCGCCCTGTAGAAGCAATTAATGCCTCGGCCAATTCTTGGGGCCCTCGTAATCAATTAGCTTATCTCCAAAAATTTGGCTTATTTGATGCTGATGTTTTGATTTTAGTGATCAACACTGACGATTTATTTGCTACTGCACCCACTTCTGTACAGGTAGGAAGAGACTTAAATTATCCAAACCGTCGCCCACCTCTGGCTTTAATCGAACTATATCAACGCTATTTAGCTAAATCCCCCGAAATTCCCGAACTAGAAAAAGTGAGAAAAGAACCGGGCGATCGCGTGGGGCGTAATTTACAAGCAATTGAGGAAATTAAACATCTTGCTGCGGCTAACAATACTCAATTTATCTTGGCGATGACTCCCTTACTCAGAGAATTGCAGGGTGATGGTTCAAGAGAGTACGAACTCAAAGCCAGAAAACGGCTGCAAGAATTTACCGCCAATCAAAACATTACCTATATTGACTTTTTACCTATTTTTGCCGATTTTCCCCAACCAGAATTTTTATATCGTGATAGCATTCACCTCACTGTACAGGGAAATCATATGGTGAGTAAAACTTTAGCAGAATCAGCTTTTTCAGTCATCAGTGAACAGTAATGATAATTCTGCCCAATAATCTAGCGATCGCTGTTGATTTGGAAAGACCTGGGTTTATGCCACTTAAAATATTGATAGGATATTTTCGACATATTTTGAATAAACTCTTTAGCTTTAGGGTCGTTATCGGGACGTTTGACTAATACCGCAGCAATATAACGTTTTCCGTCTGGCATATCGATAATCCCCACATCACCCAAAACGGATTTGATATCTCCTGTTTTGTGAGCGATAAGGGCATCTTTTTCTAAACCCTGGGGTAAGAGAGTATCGCGGACGACATTTCTCATAATATACAATAGGCGATCTCGCGATCGCACTGAGATCATTTCTCCTGTTTCGATTCGTACCAATAAGTTACCCAAATCTTCAGGGCTAGTGGTATTCGTTCCTGTCAGATCTGGCAAGGGGTTACGCAGTCGGGTAGCAACTAAACCCCAGTCGATAAATTTCTGATTGAGTACCTCCATACCACCCATCCGCTCGATTAACATATTGGTAGCGGTATTATCGCTAATGGTCATCATTTTGGTGGCAGTTTCTAGAAGTGTAAATTGCGTTCCCGGCTTTTCGTACTGCATATTGCCCGAACCACTACCGATAACATCTTCTGTCATGGTTAGTTTTTCTTCCAGATTAATTTTTCCCTCATCTACCTCTTGAAACAAAGCTACTAAGATCGGTAATTTGATAGTACTAGCCGAAGCTATAGGGTTATTAGCTGCAATGCTCACGTAGTCTTTATTATCGAGATCTACTAAGAAAATTTCTGGTTCGATTTCTGAGTATTTAGCCGCCAAATCGGTTAGTTTGGCTTTGAGATCGCGAAGTTCAGTTCCTAATGTGGTGACAGAAAACAGTTTTTCCAGATTTTTGGGTTCAGATTTCGATGGAATAGTTGTTTGAGGAGGCTGGTTATCTTGAGTTGCAGCGACATCAAAAGAATTTGCCACAGAAATTAGTGTACCTAAAATCGTACTTATGCCTACCGCGATCGCTATAAAATGTAAAGCTAGTAACAATGAAGCGTACAAAGGTTTGGGAGGATGGGGGCGATTGGTTTTAGCCGGACGGTTGCGTCGTGTAGAATGAGCGTTCTTCTTAGGCTGTGGTTTGAGGTTAGTAGGGGCTTTTGCCCCTGGAGAATTGAGATTGAGTTTGGCGAAAATATTGGGTTTTGATGTAGATTTATGTTTTCGAGGAGAATTATTGGAAGTTTTATTAAGTGAATTACGATTACTTTTACGCTGTTTGGCTTTTGGGGTGGAAAGAGTAAGATGTTTTGTTTTTTTATTCACGCCTAAATTTCTCCAACAAGGATGAAAGATGCACCAAGTACAGTATTAATGGTCAGAATTAAAAATTGCAGCGATAAAATTACCGATCTTTCGATCTGGCTAGACTTGGGATTTTAGAGCAAGAATGAGCTATAGAGGATCAAGTAATCAATCATCTCTGATAATCTCCTGCACTTTTCTGTTTACTGTTTACTATCGGAGCTGCACTTCTGACTGTTGAACCACTGCATTTGACGCAATATTCCTCGTAACATTGCTACCTCCTCACGGTTTAGATTCGCACGATTGTATATCCGGCGCAACTTATCCATTCTGGCGATCGCAGTATGGGGATAGAGATAACCAATCTCTAACAATACCGTTTCGAGATGTTGATAATATGCCTCTAAAACTTCTAAAGGAGCATTATTTACTGAAATTGAGCCAAAATTGAGAGTAAATGGGGAATATTCAGCCAGATAATCACCTGAATTGCTTGCTTGGCTCTTTTGTGGGGTATCATAAGTCTCGGAATTGTCAATACTGGCTTGATAAATTTCGTAAGTGCATATTGCCACAGCTTGTGCCAAATTTAACGAAGGGTAAGCAGGATTAGAATCAATATAGATAAATTTCTGAGCGTATTTTAACTCGCTGTTACTCAAACCTCGGTCTTCAGGCCCAAAAATTAAAGCAGAATTAATTTGAGGTTGTAAAAGATATTTTACTCCCTGTCTTGGGGATTCAAATTGAGTTGGTAGCGATCGCGAACGGGCAGTAGTAGCGATCGCCAATTGACAGCCTGTTAAAGCATCAGGCAAACTATCAAAAATCGCCGCCTGTTCCAAAACCTCAACTGCGTGTACTGCCATTTTTCTGGCATCATCTCCAGTGAGATCGCATTGTGGATTGACGAGAACTAAATTACTTAATCCCATATTTTTCATTACCCGCGCGATCGAACCCACATTCAACCCCCCAGCAGGTTCAACTAGAACTATTTTGATTCGGTCGAGTAAATTGTAATTCATTGTTTTCCAATAACCAATAACCAATGACTAATTAATAATAGTTACCAGATTTCCGATGGTGAATGGCAGTAATACCTTCAGATTGTAGAAGTTTACCACTTTGAGCAATGGCATAAACTAACCAATGATCGCCGCATTCCATACGATTGGCAATGGTACATTCTATATATGCTAAGGCATCTTGCAGGATCGGATAGCCATTACTGGTGGTGGCAGTTTCAACTCCTGCAAAACGGTCTTCTCCTGGAGCAAAAGGTTTAAGAAAATGCTTCATCAAAGGAATATATTTACCTTCTTGCAAAATATTTAAAACAAAATGATTTCCCGTATATAGTAAAGATTCGATCGCCCGTTCTTTGGCAACTGCAACCGTAAGTCCGGGAGGGTTAAAGGTGGCTTGAGATACCCAAGAAGCTAACATCGCCCCCGTAACTTCTTCTTTTTTAGTGGTGACAATACATAACGAACCTACTAATCTGCCTAAAGCTTGGGCAGTTCGATCTACATCGGTATTAGCAGTACTTTTCCTAGATTTAGTGCGATCACGCAGTGTTTTTTTCAGGCTTTGAGCGAAATCTGTTCCTGCTTCTTCACAGGTTTTTAAGACGCTATCGGTAGGTTTGAATTTAATCCGAATCGGTTCAAACCCGAGTTTATAACCGGCGTTGCGAAATTTGCTTTCCAGCAGATCGATCGCTTCACCACTCCAACCATAAGAACCGAATACGCCAGCTAGTTTGTTTTTATCGGCATTACCTAAAACTATACCCAAAGCTGATTGTATCTGAGTCGGAGCGTGTCCTCCCAGAGTAGGTGAACCCATAATAAACCCTGCGGCTTGTTCTACGGCAGTTTTAATTTCATCGGGTTTGGCAAATTCGGCGTTAATCGATTCGACAGCGACTCCTGCCTTAGTAATACCCCTGGCTAACGCTTGGGCGATGGTTGTTGTGTTCCCATAGGCCGAGGCATAAATCAACGCCACTCTAATTTCTCTCTGACTTTCATGACGCGCCCATTGTTGATAATCGGCAGTTAATTCTAATAAACTGTAGCGTACCAAAGAACCATGTCCGTTAGCATATATTTTGGCTGGTTTAGCCCTTATTTTTTCTAAATTGGCAACAATTTGACGGGCATGGGGTGCCATCAAACAATCGAAATAATAGCGTCGATCTTCTTGATCAACTATCCAACCTTCATCAAACACGCGATCGCCACAGACATGACAGCCAAATAGTTTATCGGTATACAATACTTCTGTTAGGGGGTCGTAAGTACAGAGATGGTCGGGATAGCGAGGATTAGGAGTTAAGATAAATTCTAAATTATGACCTTGACCTAAATCTAAGGTGTCATCAGCTTTAATAGTTTTGATGTTTAATTCGATGTCAGGTAAAATTTTGCCCAAAGATATTGCCCCAGGATTGGAACAAATAATCGTTATTTGTGGCACGATCTCTAAAATATTTTTTAAGGTAGTAGCGCGGTTGGGATTGATATGTCCCAAAATTAAATAGTCGACTTTTTGCAGATCGATCCTCTCTTGTAAAGCATTGAGGAATATTTCTGTAAAAGATTCTCCAGGGATATCAATTAATGCTGTGCGATCGCTTTCAATGATATAAGAATTGGCCGTAGTACCCTTTTGTAAAGCATATTCAATTTCAAACTTCAGTCTGTCCCAAGTACGCGATCTCAACACACGAGTATCAGCAGCAACGGGAAACGCCTGAACGTCTTTGGCTTTATTGAGAAGCATGATCTAACGTTTTTATTATCGATTAATATTCTTAGTCTACCGTTATGAGTTTATTTAGTCTGCAAGCACCTTTTCAACCTCAAGGAGATCAGCCCATGGCGATCGCTCAACTGACAGCATCCCTAGAAGCAGGAAATCGCTTTCAAACTCTACTAGGTGCCACAGGTACGGGTAAAACTTTTTCGATGGCAAATGTCATTACTAATGTGGGTAAGCCCACTTTGGTATTGGCACATAATAAAACCCTGGCGGCGCAGTTGTGTAACGAGTTGCGTCAGTTTTTTCCTGATAATGCTGTAGAGTACTTTATCAGTTATTACGATTATTATCAGCCAGAGGCATATATTCCCGTCAGCGATACTTATATCGAGAAAACCGCTTCAATTAACGACGAGATCGATATGTTGCGTCACTCAGCCACGCGATCGCTTTTTGAACGGAAAGATGTGATTGTAGTTGCTTCAATTAGTTGTATTTATGGTTTGGGGATGCCGGCTGAATATCTCAAAGCCTCAGTGCCATTGAGGTTGGGAATGGAGGTAGAACAGCGTCAGTTATTGCGAGATTTAGTAGCAGTGCAGTATTCTCGTAACGATCTTGAAATTGAACGGGGAAGATTTCGAGTCAAAGGAGATGTTTTAGAAATTGTTCCGGCTTACGAAGATCGCATTATTCGAGTGGAATTTTTTGGGGATGAAATTGAGGCTTTGCGTTATGTAGATCCAGTGAGTGGGGAAATTTTACAGAGTTTGAATGGTATTAATATTTATCCTGCACGTCACTTTGTTACTCCTCAAGAAAGATTAGAAAAGGCCTGTGGAGATATTAAAGAGGAATTAGAAGCACATTTACAAGAGTTAGAATCCGCTAACAAACTGTTAGAAGCTCAAAGATTAGAACAGCGTTGCCGCTACGATTTGGAACTCTTACAAGAAGTGGGATATTGTAATGGTGTAGAAAATTATTCGCGACATTTAGCAGGTAGAAAAACAGGAGAACCACCAGAATGTTTGATCGATTATTTTCCCGATGATTGGTTATTAATTATTGATGAGTCTCACGTTACTGTACCTCAATTACGGGGAATGTATAATGGTGATCAGTCTAGAAAAAAAGTATTGATTGAACATGGTTTTCGTCTGCCTTCGGCGGCGGATAATCGTCCTTTAAAAGCTGAAGAGTTTTGGCAAAAAGTAAATCAATGTATCTTTGTTTCTGCTACTCCTAGTAAATGGGAATTAGAACAGTCAGGAGATAATGTTGCCGAGCAAATTATTCGTCCTACAGGAGTACTTGACCCCGAAATTTTAGTCCGTCCGACAGATGGACAAGTAGACGATCTTTTAGGGGAAATTAAAGAGCGGGTTAACCGTAATGAACGAGTTTTAATTACTACTCTGACTAAAAAAATGGCAGAAGATTTAAGCGAATATTTTGCTGAACGAGATGTTAAAGTACAATATCTCCATTCAGAAATTAAATCTATCGAACGAATTGAAATTTTACAGGCTCTCAGAAAAGGGGAATTTGATGTTTTAATCGGGGTTAATTTATTACGAGAAGGATTGGATTTACCAGAAGTATCTTTAGTAGCTATTTTAGATGCCGATAAAGAAGGATTTTTGCGCTCAGAAAGTTCGATTATTCAAACTATTGGTAGGGCAGCACGCCACATTCAAGGACAGGCTATTTTATATGCCGACAATTTAACTAACAGCATGGCACGGGCAATTGAAGAAACAGAAAGAAGACGCAATATTCAGATAGCTTATAACCAAAGACATGGAATTATACCCCAACCAATTATTAAAAAAGAAGAGAATTCTATCTTGGCTTTTTTAGATATTTCTCGCCGTTTAAATAGCGAACAATTAGCAGAAATTTACGAACAATCTGACGAATTATCTTTAGAAAAAATTCCCGATTTAATCGAACAATTAGAAGCAAAAATGAAAGAAGCTGCCAAAAATTTAGAGTTTGAAGAAGCAGCTAAATATCGCGATCGCATTAAAACCTTGCGGGATAAATTATTGGGGAGAAAAATATAAATTAGTCATGGAGCATGGGGCATGGGTCATTGGTCATAGAGTGATTGCTTTTTAACATCAAACAGTGACTATTAAGTATTGAGTAACTGATTCATGAATGATCAATGTTTAATGATCAATGACCAATGATCGGGCGATTACTATTTTTTAAATTAAAACTGCTTTTTTCAATTTGGGAAATCCCACAGAAAGATTGACTATCTGAGGTTGTCGTTGACTTGGAATAGTTGTTTTTATTTCAGATATATTAGGCATTTCTGACCAACAATGACGACAAAACCAATAGTCTCGGTGATTGCTAACGTGATGGAGCATTAAGTTAGAACAACAGGGACAAGTAGTTAAAATGTTCATCATCAATATTTACCTATTTTTAAAAAATTACCAAGTTAATATTTAAAAAGAGAGAAGTCCCTCGACCATTTTCAGAAGATCGTTTATCTCTCTTAAATTCAGCTTGGTTTTAATTCTAGTAAATAACTTTGAAGAAGTTGTGAAGAAGGAAAAAAAGTTTTAAAAGTACAATTGGTTTATACGATGTTAGTCAAATCAAATCCAGTTTGCCAGAAATTTTTATTCTCGATCGCAGCAACCATATTATCGTTAAATATTAACCATCAACCATCAACAATTAACCAATGGATTTAATCTTATGCCATCAAACCGTTGACTTTGATGCCTTGGGTTCGGCGATCGCTCTATCTCGTCTGAAGAAAGGCTCAAAAATCGTCTTAACTGGGGGGGCGCATCCGGCGGTGAAAAATTTTTTAGCTTTATATCGAGATGAATTTGCTTTTAGCGAAATGCGGAGTATTAATCCCGAAACTATTACTGCAATTTATATTCCCGATACTCAAAAACGCGATCGCTTGGGGAAGGCAGCAGATTGGTTAGATTTGCCCAATGTTAAAAATATCTCGATCTACGATCATCATTTAGATACAGAATCCGACATCCCTGCAACCATGATCCAGATAGAAGAAGTAGGGGCAATTACTACTTTTACCGTAGAACTCTTGCAGCAACAAAACCTAAAATTAACTACCTTTGAAGCTACGGCCATGGCTTTGGGTATTCATGTCGATACCGGTTCTCTGACTTTCGACCAAACTACACCCCGCGATGCCAAAGCTTTAGCTTGGTTGATGGAACATGGGGCAAATATCAAAATTATTGCCGAATACGTCGAACCTGGTTTATCCCCCCAACTACAGCAGTTACTCCAACAAGCTTTAAAAAAATTAGAAAAATCTACCATTAAAGGTCATGTCATGGCATGGGTATTGTTGCAAACTGATGAGTTTGTGGCGGGTTTATCCAGTTTGGCAGCTAGATTGATCGACTTGACGGAAGCGGAAGTTTTATTATTAGGACACGAATACAGCAAAAGCGAGAGTAAGAAATTAGTCGTCATCGGGCGATCTCGATTAGATTCTACCAATTTTAACCAATTATTTGCTCCTTTTGGTGGTGGGGGGCATTCTCAGGCTGCTTCTATGTCGGTCAATACTAATGAACCAGATATTATTTGGCAACAGTTAGTTACTCAACTAGAAGAACAAATGCCCACTTCTCCTACCGCTAGAGATTTAATGTCTTCCCCCGTGCGGACGATCCGCCCCGACGTTACCATTGAAAAAGCACAGAGGATTTTATTTCGTTACGGTCATTCCGGACTATCGGTAGTGGATGAAAATGATAAATTAGTGGGGATAATTTCCCGACGCGACTTAGATTTAGCCCTGCATCATGGTTTCAGTCACGCTCCGGTCAAAGGATACATGACTCGCAATCTCAAAACCATTACCCCCGATACTCTGTTACCAGAAATCGAATTACTGATGGTAACTTATGATGTGGGAAGATTACCTGTATTAGAAAACGAGAATTTAATCGGTATTGTGACTCGTACCGATGTCTTACGACAGCTTCATCAACAGCGCGGTGAACCACAACCAACAGAACCAAACAAACTCACCTCTCACCTTTTACCAACCCTCCAACAAAGGCTACAACCCCAAATTTGGCAGCTACTTCAACAACTAACCGCCGCCGCCTCCCAACGAGGCTGGAATCTCTATTTAGTTGGTGGTGGAGTTAGAGATATTTTACTCACAGCAGATAATGCACCTCTGTTATTACAAGATATCGATTTAGTAGTAGATGGTTTCCATCGGGCTGCCGATGACCGCGCCGGGTTAGAATTAGCATCTACTATTGAAGCCATGTATCCCCAAGTTCGTCTCTCGGTACACGGGGAATTTCAAACCGCCGCCTTAGCTTGGCATAAAGACCCGATATTTGGTAACTTGCTAATTGATATTGCTACAGCTAGAACCGAATTTTATCCCTATCCTGCTGCCAATCCTCAAGTAGAAGCCAGTTCCATCCGTCAGGATTTGTATCGGCGAGATTTTACAATTAATGCCCTAGCAGTAAGATTAACACCCCCTAGAAAAGGAGAATTTTCCCGTAAAGGAGATTTATTAGACTTTTTCGGTGGTTTATTAGACTTGCGATCGCGTCAGATTCGAGTCCTCCATCCTAACAGCTTTATTGAAGATCCTACCCGCATCTATCGGGCGGTGCGTTTTGCTGTCAAACTAGGATTTATCATCGAACCTCAAACAGAAGATTATATCCGCTATGCCATTAAAAGCGGCGTATATGAACGTTTGAGACTGGATAATCGAGTTTTACCTGCTTTAACCACTAGATTGCGCTCAGAATTTAAATATATTCTCCAAGCTAATTATTGGAAACCAGCCTTAAAATTACTTTCCGATTTAAATGCCCTGCGCTGTCTTCACGAAGATTTACGATTAACTCCCCAGTTATGGTGGGAAATTCGCGCCTGTTCTCGCTGGTTGCGTTATCTTGACCCAGAATATAATTATCAACACTGGCTGATTCGACTAGAAGTCTTGATCGCTCACTTACCGCCATCGGCTAGAATTGCTGTTGCTACTAACTTACAAGTGCCTAAAGACAGTTTGCAACGCATCAAACAACTAGAAAATCTAGAAACTAAAGCGATCGCCCAACTAGAAACTTGTTCTCAACCCAGTCAAATCTATCAACTCTTGCGTCCCTATCAATACATTGGCTTAATTTTGTTTGCTGTCAGGAATCCCAAACACATACGTCATATCGTTTGGCAATATTTAACCAAACTTTCCCAAACTGAACCAATTTTAGATGGTAACGACCTCAAAACTATGGGTTACAAGCCAGGCCCAATTTACAAAGAAATTCTCAGCGATCTACTAGCAGCAAGCCTAGACGGAGTGATCAGCGATCGCCCTGGTGCGGAAACTTTTGTACTGCAAAAATATCCTCAGAATCAATAACTCTAAATATGTTATCCTAGTATTTGATTCGGACTCATGCGGTTTTAACGCCCAAACCTTGTCAGAACCGGAAGGTAGCAGCAATACGGGATGCTTAAGACAGGCGTGAACTCCGGATCTTTGCAGCTTCAACCTAAGAACTGACTATCAGTTATCTCCAAAAGTACGCTTAACCTTTAGGCTGGGAAGTCCCACGCTATAAAGCGAGGGCGATTTAAGTATAGCTACGCTATACGCGCCCAATGCGATCTTCGTTGGGAGGAAGTCACGCTTCATTGAGGTACTCCCGACGCTGACATGAATTTACAGCGCGGGTCCCTCCGTCGATATGGTTAAATTTTTGCCGTAATGCCACCATCTACGACTAAATTGTGTCCCGTTATATAGGAAGCTTCATCAGATGCCAGAAATAAAACAGCGTGAGCAATTTCTTCTGGTGTACCCTGACGAGCCAGGGGTATGGTATCTCCCAGTGAGCCTTCGTCGAACGGAGTTAATTCGTAGATCGGATCGTTAAAAGGTGTATCGATCCAACCAGGGCAAACACTATTTACTCTAATACCGTCTTTGGCATATTCTACTGCTAGTTGTCGGGTTAAGTTAACCAAACCCCCCTTGGTAGTATCGTAAGCCATTAAATCTGGTTCTCCCATCAAGCCAGAGATAGATGCAGTAATCACCATAGCAGATTTTTCGGCTTGCTTAAGTTGGGGAATGCCATATTTAACACATAAATAAGTACCAGTCAGATTGACCGCCAGAGTTTTGTGCCAATGTTCTGCACTATCGGTATCGGCCGAACCAACTATGAGAACCCCTGCATTACAGTGTAAAATATCCAGACAACCATAAGTTTGAATGGCTTTATCGTACATATCGCGAACTTGCTGAGAGTCGGTAATATCCGTAGCAATTGCGATCGCCTCGCCTCCTGCTTCACAAATTTCTCTGGCAACCCCTTCTGCTTTTGCTCCTTGAATATCGGCAATAACCACTTTCGCCCCCTCCAGAGCAAAAAGTTTGGCGGTTGCTGCTCCAATTCCTGAAGCTGCGCCAGTAATCAATGCTACTTTGTCATACAACTTGCTCATATTATAATTCCTGGGTAATTTAGAAAGTAAAGGTTGTCCGCAGCGTGCCGATAACGATGCTATCGTTATTTTTATTGCTATTTGGTGCAGTTATCCAAACTGCTCCTGGAGTAACGGCAATATTGTCATTGATTTGATATTGATAGAAAGCTTCAACGTGTAGAGAAGTATCTTGATCAGTATTTTCCCTACTCGGAATCTCCACTGTAGAATCAGTTACTTTCGGTTCCATACCGACGACAATGCCTCCTAAATTACCTTCTCGTAATAAATCTGGCAGAGTTAATGTTGCACCCCAAGTCCAAATATCTTGCTCACCACGACTGATCACACCGTCTGCTGTATCCAAACTAGCAACGACTTGATTGTTGATATAACCACCCCAACCACTTAAGATCAGGCGATCGCTAATATTCCAAGATGCTGCTACGCCGTAAGAATTACTGGAAGTAGATACTGTTTCTCCAAATTCATCCGCCACAAAAGTTTGCAAGTTGGCTAAATTACTACCAGTAAAAGTATCGCTAGCATTGTCAGTTTTAACGTAAGTTAAACCGAAGCGAAAGTTATCTCCTGGTTTAACAACTACCTGTGCTAATGCTGAATAAGCATCTCCCAATAAACCATTACCTTCACTGGAATCTGCGGCATTGGGGGTTAAATATCCTGCACTAAACTCTAAGAATTTTCCTAGTTCAGTCCTCAAGCCAATTCCTGATCCTGCTACTTGGTTATAAATCGGGTTGCGAGTACCAAAAAAGCTAATTGCACCACTACCACTATCGTCTAAAGCATCTAGGGGGTTGAGAGTATCGGCGAAATCATAAGAAAACCCACCCGTCCCTTCTACTACTACTGTAGTGCTGTCTCCTAAAGGAAAGTAATAAGATAGAGCCAAGGCTTGCAGAGAATTGTCTACATCTTCGCTATAGCCAATTTGTCCTTCAAAAGTACCAGTAGTATCACTAAAAAAGGGTGTATTACCCGTAGACAAAAAAGTCAGCAGTAAATCTTTACCTGTAAAACTAGTATTTAATGCCAGACGAGCGCGATCGCTGAAGATGGGAACTGTGTCTAATTCTTCTCCTGTATTGACGTTATTTCCCGTAATTATACTGGCTATGCTAAAAACTACTTCTCCCGCTAGTTTAGTTGTGGTGGAAAATTGGTGGTCTTCTAAAAAAGCAGTTCTTGCTTCAAGATTATCGATTCTTCCTCCTAATGTAGTTAGTTCGGCTTCAAATTCTTGGGTGAGTTTTTGGATAGTAGCTAAATCTTCACTGGTAACTGCTTCAGACGCGGCAATTAAGCGTTCGATTTGATTGAGACAGGAATTTAAACCTGCGGCAAATTCATAGCGACTTAGGGGTTGACTTCCTCGATAAGTTTGATTAGGAAATCCTGCGATACAACCGTAGCGGTCTACTAAAGAACGTAAAGCTTCATAACTCCAATCTGTAGGGGAAACATCTCGTAATTGGGAAATGTTAGTAACTTGATTGATGGAGTTGGCATGATCTTCATAGATGTAATTATCTATTTGTTCTAAAATACCATCTCGGTGAAGTCCAGGGGTAAAGCGATCGCTTTCAGAAGTATTATTTACTATTTGAGACTGAGCAGTTGCGATCGTACTATATAAGCTCAAATAACTTGTTAATGTCAAAAATAAGCCATAAATGCCTATTTTTCCAAGTTGATGTTTTCCCTCTGAATATTGACGAAGTGGAAGGAAGCCCCGCGGCGGTCTCACGCATCCGAGGAGACCTCGGATGTCGCCACCTTGGCTTTTCAAGCCAGGGTCTCTTCCACAGTTCTGAAATTGCATCATCTTCATACCACTCCTGGGTTAGCTGAATAATCAGCCCGATAAAACCACACACCCATAGTTCCCATTACCTGTGGCTGAAGTAACAACTTTAGATGACAAATTTATATTTCTTTAAACTCAGATCTTGCACTTCATCAGGCAAAAATCAAAACCAAGTTCATTTAACCAGGGAATAACTGTCTCTAACTGACTTAAAAGAGATAAAAGTAAAATGTGAGGTAGAAGCAAAATTAATGCTTGTTGGGCTGAATTAAACCAATCTAAATTATCGTAGTTTCCCCAGTGTAAATAAACCCAATAAGCTAATAAATAAGAAACCAAAGAAAGAATTAACTAACGATAGACTCAAGCGCAAAGTTTTTTGACCAAAACGATGAAGACTGAAACAATGTTTAACGGTGCTAACTGGTTTTTATTAATCCTTGATATTAGTTCTCTATTTTTAAAAGAGAACTAGCTGCAATCTTCGCCCTTTCAACCACTTCAGCTATTTATTCTCCTGTCAACTTTTCTTGGTGCAAGATCTGAGTAAAAAAAAATAACCTACTTATACAATCTTCGCGATCGCTACGAGTTGGGGAAGAAAATAAATTTGCCCAATCCAATGACCAAGCTAACAACAGCCGTAAAAGCTAAAACAATCAATGCCCAAATCTGCTTGTTCTGCGAGCCTTTGAGTTCGGTGACTATTTTCTCTTGAGCGTCGAACTTTTCTTCTAATCTTGCCTGAGAAACTTCTATATTGCTAAGGCGATCGTCAATTTTGCCGAGTTTTAAGTCGATCTTTCCTAGTACTTCTTTGAGGTCGGTTTCGATTTGGATGTTGCTCATTGTTATACTGAATTTAGGTTTTTAACTTGGGGAAGTTTCTAGATTTGCGGTCGGGAGGCTTCCCTTTTCAGTTTAATTATCTCATTCTACAAGGTCTATTTATGAGCTTCATTGATATTAGTTCTCTATTTTTAAGAGAGAACTAGCTGCAATCTTCGCCCTTTCAACCACTTCAGCTATTCATTCTCCTATCAACTTTTCTTGGTGCAAGATCTGAGTTAAAGAAGAATATTTATTCGTTGGTTATTTTTAATGCTTCGAGATTCCAAAATGCACCACCTAAAGCCGAATATTCAATTCCTTTGATTTTATTACGTACTGCACTTAAAGAAAAAGGATTAACTAGGTAAATCATTGGCACTTGTTCTTCTACTAATTGCTGAATTTCGGCATAGATTTCTTTGCGTTTAGATTCGTCTAATTCTCGCGCACCTTTAATAAATAGTTCGCCAATTTTTGCTTCCCAATCGGCAATTTGTCTGCCTTCTACCCCTTCTTTTTTCTGATTGAACATATGGGAATCACCGTCAGGCGACCATAAATTAGCACCATTGTTAGGTTCGTTACCACCAGTAAAACCTAAAATAATACAATCCCAGTCTAAAGATTCACCTAGTTTACCAACTAAGACATTAAAATTAATGGTTCTAAAATTAACATCGATCCCAATTGCTTCTAAATCTTCTTCAATTTGATCTCCCATAGATTCGCGAATCTTATTACCAGAATTGGTATTTAATGTAAAGCTGACGCGATTACCCGAGTCATCTAATAACTGACCTTTATTATTGTATTTAAATCCACCTTCTAGGAGTAATTGTTTAGCTTTATCTCGATTATAGGGATGACCTTCTAAACCTTGATAATAATAGGGAGATTGTACGGAAATAAATGATTTTTGTGGTTCTCCTAATCCTCGATAGATATTATTAACAATTCTTTGACGGTCTATGGCATAAGATACGGCTTGTCTGAATTTTAAATTGTTAAACCACTGAGATTTCCTCGGAGCAATTAGAGGTTTGCCGTTTTTTGTTCCTTGGTTGAGATTGAAAGTAATGAAAGTCGTACCGTAGCCAGGACCTCCATTATAAATAGAAAAGTCACCTCGTTTTTCTTCTTTTTTTAGTAAAGAGAAATATTCGGGAGCAACACTAACAGAATCTAAACTACCAGAACGAAATTGCAGCAAAAAAGTATCGGTGGATTCGACAATTTCCCAAACCACTTCTTTGATATAAGGAATATTTTTATCTATTACTTGTTTTTTCCAATAATAAGGATTTTCTTCAAAGATCAAACGTTGATTGGTAGCATAACTTTTTAGTCTATAAGCACTGTTAGCAATGAGTTTTTCTGGTGGTGTATCTACAGTCCACGTGGATAAGAAGAGAGGTTTACCGTTGGGGTCGTTATTTTCTACTTTTTCTCTTAAAATATGTGCCGGTAAAATACTCAAACCGCCAGTGGTACTAAGGAAAGGAGCAAAAGGTTCGGGAATGGTAAATTCAATTTGTAAATTATTGAGTTGGCGGACTTGCGGTAAAGCTTTGCTTTCACCAACGCGAATTATATCTCTTGCGCCACTAGGGATTTTTTCATTGAGGTAAAGCTGATTATAACTAAAATCAACATCATCGGCAGTTAAAGGATGACCGTCCGACCATTTTAAATTTTTTTTCAGGGTAAAGAGGATTTTTAATTTATCTTCCGAGATTTCCCAGGATTCAGCTAAAGCAGGTTCGACTTCTCCAGTTATGGGATTAGTAGTCACTAAACCATCAAAGATCATTCCTCCCACACTACTACTAGTTGCATCGGAAGCCAGTACGGGATTAAAAGTTTTAGGATCGCTGAGAATAGCTTCGACTAATTGGGGTGGTCGATTGGCATCTGCTCGAAAATTATTGGGATTACATCCAGTTAAACTAATTGCAGTCAGTAAAGCGATCGCAATAATGATTAGTTTAGCTAGATATCTTTGCCAGAAAATACCGGGAAGATTAGTCATTGGTCATTGGTCATTGGTTATTGGTTGTTAGTTTATCCTTTATCCCCCGCTTATTTTAGCTTTGTAACCCAAACCAGTTAAAATTTCCAATAGCTTCTGTTTATGGTCGCCTTGAATTTCTAAACCATCCTCTTTCATCGTTCCGCCACTACCACACTGATTTTTTAACTTTTTAAGGAGTTTATTTAAACTTTCTGGAGAATGCTGAAATCCTGTAATCACAGTAACAGTTTTTCCCTTACGTCCCGATCGCGTTGCTTGTATTCTGATATTCTGTTGTTGTGATGGTAGGTCGGGAACAGCCCTTTGTAAAGCTTTAGAATTATTCGTACCAAACTCCTGATAAACAATACGTTTTTTAGCAGAATTATCTTTAAGTGTCATTATTTCCTTTAAAATGCTTTTTTTACACAGTACCAATAATATCAGTGAGGAAAATAAATCGTGCGTCTGCAAGTGCCTATGACAATGATGGAATTCTTTCGTAAAAGTGAGGGTAAATGGTTTACAGAAAGAAGCGTACATCACTTTGATGTTGTTGCCGATGAGTCGGGAGAGTCTAATTTAATTGTTGATATTATCGAACCAGACGATCCTAAAGTTAAAAAGATTTGCGATTTACAGGGAGTAGATCTAACCAGAGCTAAAGGTGGTGCTAGTTTTCGCTGGCAAGATAATTTAGAAGAACGAGAACCAAATCCTAACTATGCGGCTAATTTAATTGATCTTCCCGATGACGAAACGGGACGTACTGGTAAATTAATTCGCGATAAGGGTTATGTGGATGGTTTACCTGTAGTCAGTCGCTATTGGTTTGGTGATGATGGTATTTTGACGATTAATACAGACTACGATAACAATCAAGGACAGGAAAGATGTTGGTTTTTGACTGATGATTTTCGCGTTAGAGTTGCTACTGTCAAAATGCTCAATGGCATTAGCTTGGTAACTTACTGTTCCGAACGCCGTTGTGTCTCTCCTGCTAAGTTAGAACAAATGCTGCAACATCATCGTGATCGACTACGTGCAGCACGTTTAAAACTATAGTAAACTTAGGCGATACCAAGGGCGTTGCTTTTTAAAATTAGGCAGACTCTTCCTCGGCAATCTAACTCACAGTCAGTCCCTCAGTAAGTTCGATAGCTGTTAACCTTTGAGAGCTTTTTGAAAATTTTTACGATAAGATTTGTTACTAACTAATAGTGCGGGCCACAATAAAGCTAATGCTAGGCGATTTGGCAAGCTCGGATTGAAGTTAGTTTTTTTAAACCCCTTCCAAAATTTCCAAATGCCACCGCCATAAATTACTAATAAAACAATACCAATTAATTGACTCATAATATTAACTGCTTAATTAACGTAAAATCACTGGGCAGTTGCGAGGCATACAAGCCGCTAAGGCAAGTTCAGCAGAAAGTTTCCCACAACTGGCGAATTAAATTCCCACTTACTCTCATTAAAATATCAACTTCTTACAATTTTATAACCTTACTCATAAGATTTGGATTTTAAATGTGGTAGGAATTGTACACAACATTACTAACTCAAATATTCAAGAAAATATTCTAATTTTTTTGGCCCGCATTGCCACAAAGTAAGAGAACATAAAAACAGTATCCACAGGGCAGTTAACCAAACTATCCTCAATATTTAATTAACTCTCAAGGAGGTATTATGCGTGCAGTGCTAATGGCTGGGGGTTCTGGAACTCGATTAAGACCCTTAACCTGCGATCTGCCAAAACCAATGGTGCCAGTGCTTAACCGCCCGATCGCCGAGCATATCATTAATTTATTAAAACGTAATAACATTAAAGAAATTATTGCTACCCTTTATTATCTTCCTGATGTGATGCGGGATTACTTCCAAGATGGTACGGATTTTGGCATCGAAATGACCTATGCAGTAGAAGAAGAACAACCTTTGGGAACTGCTGGCTGCGTCAAAAATATCCAACAATGGTTAGATGATACCTTTATTACCATTAGTGGTGATGCGATTACCGATTTCGATCTGCAAGCAGCGATCGCTTTTCATCGAGCCAAACAATCTAAAGCGACTCTGATTTTAACTCGCGTACCCAATCCAGTAGAATTTGGAGTTGTTATTACCGATGAATCTGGTAAAATTGTCCGTTTTTTAGAAAAACCCTCTCTCAGTGAAATTTTTTCCGATACGGTTAACAGCGGTACTTATATCCTCGAACCAGAAGTTTTAGATTATCTACCAGAAAACGAAGAATCGGACTTTTCTAAAGATTTGTTTCCTCTATTGCTAGCTAAGGGGGAGCCTATGTATGGCTACATTGCCGAAGGTTATTGGTGCGATGTGGGTCATTTAGATGCTTATCGCGAGGCTCAATATGATGCTTTATATAAAAAAGTCAAGCTGGATTTTGCTTACGAAGAGAGGGCTGCGGGATTTTGGATCGGTCAAAATACCTATATCGATTCTAGTGCCAAAATTGAAACTCCTGCCTTAATTGGTAATAATTGTCGCATCGGGCCGAGAGTTATTATCGAAGCTGGGACTATTATTGGCGATAATGTGACCATTGGTGCCGATGCTGACTTAAAACGCCCGATTATTTGGAATGGAGCGACTATTGGGGAAGAGGCACACCTACGGGCTTGTATTATTTCTCGCGGGACTAGGATAGACCGCAGGGCACAGGTTTTAGAAGGCTCGGTGATCGGAGCTTTATCGATGGTGGGAGAAGAAGCACAAATAGCTCCTGGAGTTAGAGTTTGGCCCAGCAAGCGCATTGAATCGGGAGCAATTTTAAATATCAATTTAATTTGGGGTAATACGGCCCAGCGCAATCTTTTTGGGCAGCGTGGTGTATCGGGACTGGCTAATATCGATATTACTCCCGAATTTGCGGTTAAATTGGGTGCTTCCTATGGTTCGACTCTTAAACTAGGTGCAACGGTGTTAGTCTCACGAGATCAGCGCAGTGTATCGAGAATGGTCAGTCGTTCTCTTATTTCAGGATTGATGTCGGCGGGAATTGATGTTCAGAACTTAGAAGCTACAGCTATACCAATTTCTCGGACAATGATGAGAAATTTACAGGGAGTGTCTGGAGGTATTCATGTTCGTTTAGACCCTAATCGACCAGATTATCTCTTAATTGAATTTTTTGATAAGCAGGGGATTAGTGTTTCTAAATCTAAAGAAAAGAAAATTGAAGGGGCTTATTTTAAGGAAGATTTAAGAAGAGTTCCCTTAGAAGAAATTGGCAATGTGGATTATCCTGGTGGTATCGTGGATATCTACAGTCGAACTTTTGCCAAACATCTCAATATTGAGGCAGTTCGCAATAGTGGGTCGAAAATTGTCATCGATTATGTATATGCGGTTTCGGGGGCAATCTTACCGCAGCTTTTGGCTAAGTTTGATTGTGATGCGGTAGTACTTAATGCCAGCTTGAAACAAACTGCTATTTCGGCAATGGAAAAAGAATTGTTATTAGAGCAATTAGGTCAAGTAGTGGAAGCTTTGAAAGCTAATTTGGGAGTGCAGGTATCAGCTAACGGAGAACAATTTATCTTAGTAGATGAATCTGGCTTGCCGATTCGTGGCGAAACTCTCACCGCTTTAATGGTTAATACCGTGTTTACTGCCCATCCCCGCAGTACTGTAGTTGTTCCTGTTCATGCCTCTAGTGCCGTAGAACAAATTGCCCGCCGTCATGATGGTAAAGTAATTCGTACTAAGGTCAACCCCACCGCACTGATGGAAGCTTCTCAAACTAATGCTAATGTTGTCTTGGGAGGAAGCGGTGATATGGGCTTTATTTTTCCCCAACTCCATCCGGGTTTTGATGCCATGTTCGGGATTGCTAAACTAATTGAGATGTTAACTATTCAAGAGCGATCGCTGGCAGATATTCGTACTGATTTACCTAATGTCTGCCATAAATCCTACGCAGTACGCTGTCCTTGGAAGGTGAAAGGAGCATTAATGCGTCATTTAGTAGAAACTCATCCTACAGAAAACTTAGAATTAATTGATGGAGTGAAAATAATTAATCCTCAAAATGATAATTGGCTCTTGATTTTACCCGATGCCGGTGAACCTTTAGTACATATTTACGCCAATAGCGAAGACCGCAACTGGGTAGACCAACAATTAGCACGATATCGCCAAACAGTTCAACAATTTATTGATCGCCAGTTAATTTAACTGACATTAGTTAAAATGGAAATCTAAACAACTAATAGTACAATTGTTCAAAACGATCGCGCAATTTTTAGGAGTGATACACCCATGAATAGCTGTGTTTTGATGGTGGAAATAGTTGGGGATGCCCAAATGCGGCAAACTCCAGATGGTCTGATGGTAACTGATGTATTAGTAGAATTTGAAGGAACGAGAGAAGGCGACCCTGCGGGTAAAATTAAATTAGTGGCTTGGGGTAATTTAGCCGAAGAATTAAAAAACAACTATCATCATGGCGATCGCCTAATTGTTGATGGTCGTTTGGGAATGAATTTAATTGAAATTGATGGTTATAAAGAAAAACGAGCAGAATTAATAGCTTCTCATCTTCATTCTATATCTAGCAGCAATTTTACTCCTACAGCTTCTTCCAAAAGTGAACCCGTTCTAGAGCGATCGTCCGATGTCGTGACCACAATCCAACCGGAACCGGTGGCTGCTAAACCCTCTGCTAATACAGCCACAACACCTATAGATATCGAACCTGTTGATAACCCACCAGAAGGAGACTGGGATGAAATACCCTTTGTGCGACCCATTTATTCCAGAACCAACCTCGGTTTACAGCTATGTGACTCTTGGGAGTTAGAAGCTAATCGATATTGGGATGGAATAAAGCAATTTGTTTAAAAGCAAAACTGCTTAACTAGATTATTGTGGTGGTGAAATTCTACCTCTCTCGACATCAGAGTAACCGCATATCCCACACTCGAAAAGTCTTTGAGAAAGCAGCACATCAGACTCATCAAAAACTATGGTAATGGGCAAAGTTTAGGCACGCCCACAAAGGACTGATGTGGATTAAGAGGAAATACTTCAAACGGCATGGAAATGATAATTGGAGGTTCATCGACTCTAACGGAAATAAGATGATAAATCATTGGTAGATAAGTAGGTAGGCATAATAATTTATAAAACCATCAATGTAGTTTTTACTCTATGCCCTATGCCTGTCTTAGGCGATTACACTTGCGGAGGTTTCCTCCGCGTGTCTCGCCCGCTATGCCCTTGCACAAGCTATTTTATATTTAATTGCACTCAGCTACTTATACCCAGTCTTCGTGACTGCATTGTTAATGAATGTTAGCAAAACTAGATCGGGTAACTCTCTGGCTTAGTTTAACTGTACGCCTCCAACACTCTGAAATTTTTAGTTTGACAAGTGCATAAGTTGATTTTTATGGCAGTTATTAAATAGGCAACTAAGTTAATCATCTTTGACAATCAATACTTTAGTGCCTATTATGTTTATTCCTTCAACTTTAGTAGATTTACTAGAATATAGAACGCAGAAAAAACCCGAACAAACAGCTTATATCTACCTTCAATACGGAGAAACTCAAGAAATTAGCCTTACTTATCCAGAGTTACATCGAAAAGCAAGAGCGATCGCAGGGAAGCTTCAGTTTTTAGGAATGTCTGGTAAACGAGCTTTGTTGCTTTATCCTCCTGGTTTGGAGTTTATTATCGCTTTCTTTGGTTGTTTGTATGCAGGGGTAGTAGCTGTTCCTACCTATCCCCTAAGACGCAATCAAAAAATGTCCAGGCTAGAAGCAATTGTAGCTGATGCCTTAGCTGAGGTAGCACTAACTACAACAGCAGAATTAGTTAACATCGAGAATCGATTGGATAAAAATCCAGAATTGGCAGCTTTACAATGGTTGGCAACAGATAATCTGGCTGTCGATGAGGAATTAAATTGGTACAAACCAGATTTGTGCGAAAATACTTTGGCTTTTCTCCAATACACTTCTGGTTCGACGGGTAATCCCAAAGGAGTAATGATTACTCATGGTAACTTACTGCATAATTCCCAATTGATTTATCAATGTTTTGGACATAACGATCGCAGTCGGGGTGTAATTTGGCTGCCACCTTATCACGATATGGGATTGATTGGTGGAATACTACAACCTCTCTACGGTGGATTTCCCGTTACTCTCATGTCGCCAGTAGATTTTCTCCAAAAACCTTTTCGTTGGCTACAGGCAATTTCTCGCTGTCGCGCTACCACTAGCGGAGGACCAAATTTTGCTTATGACTTATGCGTTCGTAAAATCACACCCGAACAACGAGAAACTCTAGACTTGAGTAGCTGGGAATTAGCTTTTAACGGTGCTGAACCAATTCGGGCAGAAACACTGAAAAAATTTGCCGAAACTTTTGAACCCTGTGGCTTCCGTGCTAGTAGCTTTTATCCCTGCTATGGTATGGCTGAAACAACCCTGATTGTAGCTGGTGGTGTCAAAACCAAGCCACCCATACTAACAAGGATCGATGGTCAAGCATTATTAGAAAATCGTGTAACCTCAGCATCTGCTAAAAATCATCATACTCAAACCCTGGTTAGTTCTGGTCAAAGTGTAGAAAATCATCAAATTGCGATCGCTAATCCTGAAACTTGCCAAAGTTGTTCTAGTAATGAAGTAGGAGAAATTTGGGTTAGGGGTGCCAGTGTTGCTAGAGGATATTGGCAAAAAACCGAGGAAACCAAAGCCACTTTCGGTGCTTATTTAGCCGATACCCAAGAAGGACCTTTTTTACGTACTGGCGATCTGGGATTTTTGCAGGATGGAGAATTATTTGTTACTGGTAGGCTGAAAGATTTAATCATTATTCGCGGACGTAATTATTATCCCCAGGATATTGAACTGACTGTAGAAAAGAGTCATCCTGCACTTAAATCCTCTTCTAGTGCAGCTTTTAGCATTGATATCAAGGGACAAGAGGGATTGATAGTTGCTTGTGAGGTGGAACGTCAATACTTGCGAAAACTAGATGGTGATGCAGTAGTGAACAATATTCAACAAGCTGTAGGCGAAGAACACGAACTGCAAGTTCATACTATCTTGCTGCTGAAAACAGGAAGTATTCCCAAAACCTCTAGCGGTAAAATTCGCCGTAGTGTTTGTCGGGATGGTTTTATAGCTGGCAATTTGAATCTAGTGTGGGATTGGAGTAAAAACCCAGAAAATAAATCAGAATTTCGCAATTTAATAGCGGATTTAGAGGCTCTAAAACAGCAAATAGAAATTAAGAGTGAAACAGAATTTAGCAAACAGCAAAAAGCAACTACACAATTAGATGAAATACAACTCAAATTATGTAATATCGTAGCGAATTTATTACAAATAGACATAACGAAAGTCGAGCTTCACAAACCTTTGATGGCAATGGGTGGAGATTCTCTAGTACTGGCTGAAGCTGCTGAAGCGATCGCAAATTGCTTTAAAATTAAAATCGAACTGCGTCAATTGTTTGAAGAGTTAACAACTCTTGATGCTCTAGCTAATTACATTCAGCAAAATCAATCTTTAGCAGATAATTTAACAGCTTCAAAACCAATTAATCATCTACAGAAAACATCAGAGGAAGAAACTATAGTTCCTCTTTCTGAAGCTCAAAAACAACTTTGGGTTTTAGCGAATATGGATGATTATGGTTCGCTGGCTTACAATGTTTCGGCTACAGCAGAATTAAAAGGTGAGTTTCAGCAAGCAGCAATACGTCAGGCAGTGCAAATACTGGTGAATCGTCATGAGGCTTTACGAACGAGTATTAGCAGTCAAGGAGATGTTCAATATATTTTGCCCAATTTGGAAGTAGAAATTCCTTTAATCAATTTTTCTTACCTCAATCAAGCACAACGTCAATCTCAATTAGATCGTTGGTTTAAGCAAGAAAGCTTAAAAACTTTCGATTTGAGTCAAGCTCCTTTATTTAGGTTTCAAATTCTTAAGTTAACGGAAAAACACCACTTACTCGTATTTACAGCTCATCATATTATTATTGATGGTTGGTCAATGGGTGTAATTTTGCAAGAAATGGCTACTTTATATTCAGCAGAATGTCAGAACTTTGATACTAGACTCAAGTCATCTATGCAATTCCGAGAGTATATTAAGTGGCAAGAACAACAAATTTCAACTCGAGAAATGCAAGTCCATGAGTCTTATTGGTTAGAAAAATTTCAAGCTGAAAATTTAATTTTAGACTTACCTACAGACCGTCCCCGTCCAGCAAATAAGACTTACAAAGGAAGTCGGCAAACTCTTCAACTTGATACTAATTTATTCTCGGATATCAAGCAGTTTAGTAAAGATAATAATTGCACATTATTGATGACTTTACTATCTGTATATACCACTTTACTTTACAGATTAACAGGACAAGAAGATATTGTAGTCGGTGTTCCTGCTGCTGGACGATTTAAAGGCAGTGAAGGACTTGTCGGTTATTGTTCTCATCTATTACCAATTAAAAGTTACATTGATGGGGATTTAAATTTCTCTCAGCATTTGCAAACAACCAAAACAGAATTATTAAATGCCTACGAACATCAAGATTATCCTTTTGCTCGATTAATTGAACAACTGAAAAAATCTCAAAATTTCAGTCTACCTTCTCTAGTAACAGCCGTATTTAACTTAAACCGACCTCTAACTATCCCAAAAATGTTTGGAGTTGAAACTAGTTTACTACCTCAACCTCTTAGTTTTGTAGACCATGATATTTGTCTCAATGTCAGCGAAATAGATGGGGAATTGGTTTTTGATTTTGACTACAATACTGATTTATTTAATGACAGCACTATTCATCGCTTTCTGGAACTTTTCCAAACATTGTTAAGGGAAACAATAGCTAATTCCGAAAAATCTCTGGCTAATCTACCCTTACTCAACCAATCCCAACGTCATCAATTATTAGTGGAATGGAATAATACTCAAACTGAATATCCCCAAAATAAATGTCTTCATGAGTTATTTGAGGCACAAGTAGAAAAAACACCTGATGCAATCGCAGTAGTATTTGGAAATCAACAATTAACCTACCAAGAATTAAATAACCGTGCAAATCAACTAGCACACCACCTACAAACATTAGGAGTAAAACCAGAAGTATTGGTAGGAATTTGTCTAAATCGTTCCTTAGAAATGATGGTAGGACTCTTAGCAATTCTCAAAGCGGGTGGTGCTTATGTACCCCTTGACCCGACCTATCCCCAAGAACGTTTAGATTATATTTTGTCCGATTCTGGGGTGTCAATTTTATTAACCACCGAGAACCTAATCACCCAATTACCTACCCTTGAACTCAAAGTTCTCTGTATAGATACACAATGGGAAGAAATTTCCAATCATACTCAAGCAAATCTTGATTCTGAGGTACAGTCGAGCAATCTGGCATATGTCATTTATACTTCTGGGTCAACTGGAAAACCCAAAGGAGTATTAGTCACCCATCAAAACCTAGTTAATCATAGCAGTGCGATCGCGCAAAAATTTCAACTTACATCTCAAGATAAAGTTTTACAATTTGCTGCTTTGAGTTTTGATGTGGCACTTGAAGAAATCTTCCCTTCATGGTTGAGTGGTGCAGCAGTAGTATTACGTTCCAACGAAATGTTTACTGCTTTTGCCGACTTGGCGGAATTTATCAATATTCACAGTTTGACAGTATTAAATTTACCGGCTGCATTCTGGCATGAATGGGTCTTAGATTTATCTCAATCTGAATATTTTCTCCCAAACTGTTTACGCTTGGTGGTGGTTGGTAGCGAACAAGTGAGATGGGAAAAAGTTGCACTGTGGCAGAAATACGTAAGTCAGCAGATCAAATTACTCAATGCTTATGGTCCGACGGAAGCGACAATTACAGCGACAATTTATGAACCGGATTTGCGAAATACGGAAAATCAACCTGGTGGTGTTCCGATTGGTTGTCCAATTGCTAATACCCAACTTTACATTCTCGACTCTTATCTGCAACCATTACCCGTTGGTGTGGTTGGCGAATTGTATATTGCTGGTGCTGGTGTCGCTAGGGGGTATCTCAACCGTCCCGAATTAACTTCAGAAAAATTTATCCCCAATCCTTTTGGTGATTCCAAATTGTATAAAACAGGTGATTTGGTGCGTTACTTACCAGACGGAAACATTGAATTTATTGGACGCATTGACCATCAAGTGAAAATTCGTGGTTTTCGGATTGAATTAGGGGAAATCGAATCTGTCTTGAATACTTATCCCCAGGTAAAACAAGCAATAGTAATTGCTAGAGAAGATAATCCTGGAAGTAAACGTCTAGTAGCTTATCTAGTCGCCAACTCGGATACACTCGATACTCAGCAACTGCAATCCGAACTTCAACATAAACTACCAAGTTATATGGTTCCTAGTGCATTTGTCATCCTTGATGCACTACCTTTAACTCCTAACGGAAAAGTAGACCGTAAAGCTTTACCCGCACCAGATAAAAATACAGCGATAGATCTAGTTTTGCCCACTACATCTACCCAAGAAATCTTAGCCAAAATCTGGGCTAAAGTACTGGGTGTAGAACAAGTCAGTATTTACGATAATTTCTTTGAATTAGGTGGCGATTCTATTCTCAGTATTCAAGTTGTAACTCGTGCTAATGAGGCGGGTTTGGTACTGACTCCCAAGCAGCTATTTCAACACCAAACTATTGCAAATCTATCTACTGTAGTTACTACAAATACTACGGTTATAGCCGAACAAGGCTTAATTACAGGTAGAGTCCCCTTAACACCTATCCAACATTGGTTTTTTGAGCAGAATCTGCCAAATCCATCTCACTATAACCAGTCGGTGATGTTGGGGGTGTCGCCAGAACTAAAACCTGAACTCTTAGAACAGGTTTTACAGCAACTATTAATACATCATGATGCCTTACGTCTAAGGTTTACGTGGGATGGAGACAATGTGGCTCAGTTTAATGCCGAATATGAGGAAACCAAGCTTTTTACTTGCATCGATTTATCAGAATTATCTCCAATAGAACAGCAATCAGCCCTAAAATCAACTGCTGATGAAATGCAAACTCAACTCAACCTGTCAAAAGGTTCTCTAATGAAAGGCATACTATTCCATTTTGGTAATAATCAACCTGGACGTTTGTTACTCATCGTAAATCATTTAGCAATTGATGGGGTTTCCTGGCGGATTTTACTGGAAGATTTATTTACAGCCTATCAACAACTCAGTCATGGTTCGGCAATTCAACTACCAGCCAAAACGACTTCTTTTAAAGATTGGGCAAACCGTTTGAATCAATATGCTGGAAGTTCAGAATTAGTTGGTGAGTTAGATTACTGGTTAACTCAATCTACTGGTAATTTTATCCCCTTACCAACGGACTATGTTGCCCAGAAATCAAAGAATACAGTAGCCTCGGCAGAACAAGTTTTGGTTTCTTTGAGTGGGGAACAAACTCAAGCCTTACTGCAAGATGTGCCTGCTACCTACAACACACAAATTAATGATGTGTTGCTAACTGCTTTGGTACAAGCTGTTGCTGATTGGACTGGTGAAAATTCTGTGTTAGTTGACTTGGAAGGTCATGGAAGAGAAGAATTATTTGAGGATGTTAACTTATCCCGTACAGTTGGTTGGTTTACTTCTATCTTTCCCGTGAAGTTACAACTCAATCATCATCATCAGGGAGAAGCACTCAAATCAATTAAAGAACAATTACGGCAGATTCCCAATCGTGGTATTGGTTACGGTGTATTGCGATACTTGAGTCGGAATCGACAATTACAATCCCTTCCCCAAGCACAAATCAGTTTTAACTACTTAGGACAGTTAGATACAGTTCGTTCTTCATCAATGTTGTTGGGATTTGCTAAAGAGTCAACTGGACTTAACCATTGCCCTCAAGGACAGCGCAGTCATTTACTAGAAATAGATAGTTTTGTGGTAGATGGCAAACTACAACTTAATTGGACTTATAGCAGTAATTTTCATCGCAGACATACTATTGAGCGTTTAGCTCAAATGTTGATCAAAACATTATCAACTTTAATCGATCGCTCTGTTGATGTAGAAGTAGGCTCTTATTATACACCTTCAGATTTTCCAGAAGCTGGCTTAAATCAAACAGAACTTGAGGAATTACTTAGCAAACTGGCTGTTTAAGGGAAAAGTATTGCACCAACTGAAGCTACTTCCATAAATACCCCTTACTTAATTGACTTATCTAAGTTACTGCATAAGTCAAAAAAATTGGAATTTATTTAATTCATGTCAAGGATCGAACCAAGAGAATTGGCTCGCTGAATTAATAACCTGGGAGTTCTTTGAAAAAATAACAACTATGAACAAGCCAAATAAAAATATTGAAGCTATTTATCCTCTTTCCCCAATGCAGCAGGGAATGCTATTTCACACACTCTACGCACCCGAATCAGGGATGTATGTCGAGCAGTTAAGTTGCACTTTGAAGGGCAAGCTAGAAATTACAGCATTTGAACGAGCTTGGCAACAAGTGGTAGAGAGACATTCTATTTTACGTACTCTTTTTGTTTGGGAACATGGAAAACAACCCCTACAAGTGGTAGGTAAGTCGGTCAACTTGCCTTGGATATTTCATGATTGGCAAGAGTTTTCTAGTATAGAACAGCAAAAACTTTGGCAGACTTTATTAGAGAGCGAGCGATCGCAAGGTTTTAAACTCGATCAAGCTCCGTTAATGCGCTGTACCTTAATTAAATTACAGGAAGATACCTACGAATTTATTTGGAGTCATCATCATTTACTGATGGATGGTTGGTGTTTATCTATTATCCTCAAGGAAATTTTCGCTTTTTACGAAGCCCAAATACAAGGTGAAAATTTACACTTGCCCCAATCGCGCCCTTACAAAGATTATATTCTCTGGCAACAGCAGCAAGATTCTGCTCAAGCAGAGCTATTCTGGCGGAAAAAACTTCAAGGTTTTAATGCTCCCACACCTCTACTGGCAGATAAAAATTCCAACTACAAGCAAACTCAATACGAGCAACATCTGCAATTATCCTATTCCCTGACTGCTAGTCTCAAATCTTTGGCGAAGGGAAATCGTCTCACTCTCAACACCATACTACAGGGAGCTTGGGGGTTAATGTTAAGTCATTACAGTGGTGAACAAGATGTAGTTTTTGGCACTACGGTTTCTGGTCGTCCCACTACTTTAGCGGGGGTAGAATCAATGGTGGGATTATTTATTAATACCTTGCCAGTACGAGTCAAAATACCGAGAGAAAGTGAGTTATTACCGTGGTTAAAAGGATTACAAAAACAACAAATAGAACAAGAGGAATATTCCTATACGCCACTGGTTGATATTCAGGGATGGAGTGAAGTACCTCGTGACATACCCTTGTTTGAAAGTCTGGTAGTTTTTGAGAATTATCCCTTAGATGCTTCGTTAAAAGCACAAAATAGCAGTATTCAAGTTAACAATATTCGTAACTTTGAAAAAACTAATTATCCCCTCACACTTGTAGCTGAACCTGGAGAAAGATTATCTGTAGGAATTAGCTATGATACTAACCTTTTTACGGATGATGCTATTCAAGGGATGTTAGGGCATCTACAAGTTTTACTTCGGGCGATCGCCTCTAATCCCGAACAAAAAGTAGACAATTTGCCATTACTCACACCGGCAGAACGACATCAACTATTGGTGGAATGGAATGATACTCAAACAGAATATCCCCAAGATAAATGTATTCACCAATTATTCGAGGCACAAGTAGAAAAAACCCCTGATGCAGTAGCAGTAGTATTTAAAGAACAACAATTAACTTATCGAGAATTAAACAACCGTGCAAATCAATTAGCACACCATCTGCAAACATTAGGAGTTAAACCAGAAGTATTGGTAGGAATTTGTGTCAATCGTTCCTTAGAAATGATGATAGGGCTGTTGGCAATTCTCAAAGCTGGTGGTGCTTATATACCCTTAGATCCTACCTATCCTTCAGAGCGTTTAGCTTATATGCTGGCAGATTCACAATTACCAATACTATTAACTCAAAACCAACTGTTAGACAAACTTCCCGAACATGAAGCACAGACAATTTGTCTGGATCAAGATTGGCAAAATTTTGCTAATTATTCTCCAAATAACCCCAACAGTACAGTCAAAACTGATAACTTAGCTTACATCATTTATACCTCTGGTTCTACAGGCAAACCAAAGGGGACAATGATTATCCATAGTGGCATGGTGAACTATTTAAGCTGGTGTACCAAAGCCTATAATGTCGCGGATGGAGAAGGTTCTACAGTTAATTCTTCGATTGGTTTTGATGCCACCATTACTAGTGTATTTTCTCCTTTACTGGTAGGACGTAAGGTAGTGCTGTTACCAGAAGAAGATGAAATTGAAGAACTTAAGAAAGCATTGTGTTCTGGTACTAAGTTTAGTCTAGTTAAAATAACTCCTGCCCATTTAGAAATTCTCAGTCATTTATTAGCTAATGAGCAAGCAAATATTCAAACGCAAGCATTTATTATTGGTGGGGAAGCATTATCAGAAAAAGTAACTTCCTTCTGGCAACAAAAAGCACCATCAACTAAATTAATTAACGAATACGGTCCTACAGAAACAGTAGTGGGATGCTGCATCTACGAAGTAGACAAACAAAATTTTCCTAGCGGGAATATTCCCATCGGTCGTCCTATTGCCAACACTGAGTTATATATTTTAGATAAACATTTACAACCAGTTCCAATTGGAGTTCTGGGTGAATTATATATCGGTGGTGCTGGTGTCGCTAGGGGTTATCTCAATCATCCCGAATTAACTCAAGAAAAGTTTATTACCAATCCTTTCAACAAATCAAAATTGTATAAAACAGGAGACTTAGCTCGTTACCTTCGAGATGGTAATATTGAATATCTTGGACGCATCGACCATCAAGTAAAAATTCGCGGTTTTCGTATCGAACTAGGAGAGATTGAAGCTTTAATTGCTCAATATCCAAACGTTACCTCGACAACAGTTATTGCTCGTGAAGATAAGTCAGGTGATAAAAAGTTAGTTGCCTATATTGTTCCTGAAAAATCAAAAGATTTTAATAGCAATCAATTACACCAATTCCTGCACAAAAAATTACCTCATTACATGGTTCCCTCTGCTTTTGTGCAGCTAGATACTTTACCTCTAACTCCTAATGGGAAAGTAGATCGAAAGGCATTACCCGCACCAGATAGTTCTGAGATTTATGTTTCTGATGACTTTGTTGCTCCCAGAAATAACCTAGAACTGCAACTGGTAAAAATTTGGGAAGATATTTTAAATGTTCGACCTATTGGGATTAAAGACAACTTTTTTAATCTTGGTGGACATTCACTTTTAGTAGTGAGGCTGATGGCACAGATTCAACAGCATTTTGGTATCAATTTACCTTTAGCAACAATCCTCCAAAATCCCACAATTGAACAAATAGCAAATACTCTTTGTCAACAACATAATTCTTTAGTCAATTCTGCCTTAGTTGCTATTAATCAAAATGGCTCTAATATTCCTTTATTCTGTGTTCCTGGAGTTGGTGGTAATGGTTTATATTTCTACAATTTGGCACGTTATTTAAGTTCAGAACAACCCTGTTACACTTTTCAAGCACAAGGGTTGGATGGTAAATCAACTCCCTATACCAGAATTGAAGATATGGCTGCTCATTATATTCAAGCCATGCAAACCTTACAACCTCAAGGTCCTTACATTTTGGCAGGTTATTCATTTGGCAGTAATGTAGCCTTTGAAATGAGCCAGCAATTACAAAAACAAGGTCATGAAGTTGCTTTACTTGCTGTTCTAGATAACTTTGCACCTATTGAGAGTAACAGACCAAAAGATTTTAATTTGGATGAGAAAACCAGACTAAGACACATAGTCCGTGTTATGGAGCGTCTTTCAGGCAAAAATTTAGAAGTTGACTATGAGGTTTGGC
Source organism: Pleurocapsa sp. (assembly GCA_050330335.1). Taxonomy (GTDB): domain Bacteria; phylum Cyanobacteriota; class Cyanobacteriia; order Cyanobacteriales; family Xenococcaceae; genus Waterburya. The sequence goes on from JBHJNX010000089.1 coordinate 56,631, forward strand.
AACAACTCAACTCAGAAGAACAATTAAATCATCTTGGGAAACAATTGACGGAAATTACAAGCGATCGCCTGTGCGGTTTAATTCAAGTGTTTGACGCTAATGTTCAAGCTGGTATTAATTATCGTCCTCAAGTTATCGCTCCGACTCCCATTGCTTTGTTCCAAGCTAGTGAGGAAGATACTGAAGATACTTTTATTCCATCAGATGCAAGCTGGGGTTGGAATCAAGTTGCTTCTAACCTACTGGAAATCCATACAGTTCCTGGGAATCATCACACTATGCTGAGTCAACCTCACGTTCAAGTATTAGCTCAAAAGCTCAAAGCTTGCATCGATCGCCTTCAAAGTCTGGGAGTTGCTTGAGATGATTCAACTTTTAGCTGCTAGAGGAATGCCAGTCTTTATACTGATCTGGCTCGGACAAATAGTTTCTCTGACTGGTTCTGGATTGACTAACTTTGCCTTGGGGGTTTGGGTCTATCAACGTACTGGTTCTGTTACTCAATTTGCTCTAATTTTTTTATTTGCCACCATTCCCAGAGTTATAGTTTCTCCCCTGGCTGGTGCTGTAGCAGACCGTTGGCAACGTCGTTGGGTAATGATTATCGCCGATTCTGGCGCAGGTATCAGTACGCTATTATTATTCCTGCTGCTAGCTACTAACCAACTAGAAGTTTGGCACATATATTTAGTAACAATTACTGGTGCTAGTTTTAGTAGTTTTCAATGGCCAGCTTACAATGCTGCTACTACTCTAATAGTTCCTAAATCACAGCTAACTCGTGCTAATGGCATGATTGAGCTAGGCGAAGCTGTCCCTCAACTGATTGCTCCCGTACTGGCTGGTTTTTTGTTAGTAAAAGTTCAACTTCAGGGCATCATTGTAATTGATTTTATTAGCTTCTTGTTTGCTTTAGTTATTCTCCTAAGTATTCGATTTCCCAATGATAATCTCAAGAGAATCAAGACAAAAGCTAAAAGCTCATTGTTCAAAGAAATTATTGACGGCTGCCAATACATTATTCAAAGAAAAGGATTACTAGGATTATTCATCTTTTCGGCAGTTACCGATTTAGGATTGGGAATCGTTCAGGTACTGATCACTCCTTTGGTCTTGTCTTTTGCTTCCCCTGCTGCTTTAGGAAGCATCATGTCTATCGGTGGTACTGGTATGTTAATCGGTAGCTTAGTAATAACTATGCGTCGGGGGTCGCCACAAGAGATTAACAGTATATTTATTTTTCAGTTCTTAGGTGGGTTGTCGATTTTAGTTGCCGGGTTGAAAACATCGATCCCACTATTGGCATTGGCTGCCTTTTTATTTTTCTTTAGTTGGCCGATTATTAACAGTTCCACCAGATTTATCTTTCAAAAAAAGGTTTTACCTGATGTTCAAGGAAGAGTATTTGCCTTGATTGGAGGACTGACAGGAATATCTTACCCCTTTGCCTATTTAGTGGCAGGCCCTCTGGTAGATCGAGTCTTTGAACCTTTAATGTCTGCTGATGGTTTGCTTGCTGGAAGTATCGGACAAATCATCGGTATCGGAACGGGAAGAGGTATCGGTCTGATGTTTATTGTGGTTGGAGGATTGACCCTACTGATAACTATTGTTGCCTATCAGTATTCTCCCCTGCGATTCATAGAACGGGAACTACCTGATGTCATTACTGAGAGAGTTAATTTCCACAACGAACGTCTTTGAGATTACTAAATCGCGCTCTGATACTACAAAAATAAATTTACTTAATTAATTATGTTTTCCACCATGTTAAATGAAGATTCACCAAAACCTTTAGCTATTTCATCTCATTCTCAATGGACAGTGGAAAAAGAATTTTCTACCGTCATCCACAGTCGCCATCTCAACTATCGCAATTTAATTAGTATGTTGTTGACTTATCCCGACAAAGCAGAAGAAATTTTAACAATCAATCGAGAACTGGTTGATGTTGAGTTTCTAGAAATGATGTTACAAGTGGCAAATCAAATGTCTCAGGTTGGTTCCCAAGAAGCAGCAGCTTTATTGAGAAAGCACTCAAAACAGTTACAACAAGCGATCGCTCTCAAACCGGTAGAAAACCAACCTCTAGAGCGAAAGATCGATCTAAAAACAAACTGGCAGTGGAAAATTTTGTTAGGTCTTTTGTTCGTATTGGGGACAATTGGTTGGTCGATTTACAACAATTATTTTGCTTCCCAGTCTAGTGAATCGAACGTAAATGCGGGAATTGTGTCTGAGTCCAGTCCACCTGTTAGCACGAGGGTTAATGCTCTAGGAAGAATACAACCTAAAGATAAAATCATCAGCTTATCTGGTGCTTCTTCTCTTACCAATATCAGAGTAGGAGAGATTTTAGTTAAAGAAGGAGAACTGGTTAAACAAGGACAGACAATTGCTATCCTTGATAATTTAAATCAACTCAAAGCTGCCGTAGAAGAAGCCAAACTCAACGTAGAAGTTGCTCGTTCGCGACTCGAACAAGTCAAAGCGGGAGCATCAAAACAAGGAGAAATTTCTGCTCAAAAAGCCCGTATTGCCAACTTAGAAAATCAGTTTCAGGGTGAAACTAACACTCAAAAAGCGATAATTGCTCGCCTAGAAGCACAATTAAACAATGCTCAAACCGAATCTTCTCGTTTCGAGTATCTTTATCGACAGGGAGCAGTTTCTGCTTCGGGAATAGATAGTAGGCGGTTGTCAGTTACCACTCTACAGACAGAAATCGACGAAGCTAGAGCAACTCTGAACCAAATTTTAGCAACTTTTCCTCAACGTATTGCTGAAGCCGAAGCCACCTTAAACCAGCTTGAAGAAGTTCGTCCGACAGATGTACGAGTCGCTGAAACCGAACTGGAAAAAGCACTCGCTGTTATTCCTCAAGCCGAAGCTGCTTTAGAGTTAGCCTATGTACGCGCTCCTGTAGAGGGACAGATTTTAAGAATCAATACTTTTGCAGGAGAAAGCATTGGCGATCGCGGTGTTGTAGATCTAGCTCAAACTCAAGAAATCTATGTAGTAGCCGAAGTTCACGAAACCGATATTCAAAAAATCCGTCAGGGTCAAACGGCAACTATCTCTAGTAGTGCTTTACCTAAACAATTGCAGGGAACAGTAGAACAAATAGGTTTACAAGTTGGTAAAAAAGAGGTTTTTAATAACGACCCGACTTCAGACCTTGATGCCAGGGTAATTGAAGTTAAAATTCGCCTTGAACCAATGGATATTAAACAAGCTTCTAAGTTAATCAATCTACAAGTAGATGTAAAAATCGATCTTCAATTTTAATTTTAAAAAAATGATTAATAAAACTCCTGTTGCTTGGTTCCAATTAATCTACGATAAAACCCGTCTATTTGTCACTATTTTAGGGGTAACTTTTGCCGTTTTTCTGATGTTTATTCAATTGGGTTTTCGGGATGGATTATTTGAAGATTCGATTACGATTCCCAAAACTTTAGACGCAGATTTAGTGTTAATTCATGTCAATACGAAAAACTTTTTTGATATGGAGCCATTTCCTCAGCGTCGTCTCTATCAGCTTGCCTCTGTGGATAGTATCTACTCCGTCAGTCCGTTTTATTTTTCTGTTGGTAAGTTTAAAAATCCCGACACCGCAGTGACTAGAATTATACCTATTTGTGGATTTAGAATCGATAAACCAGTTTTTAAATTAGCCGAAATTACTCAACAATTACCAATAATTAAACAAGAAAATACAATTTTGTTTGATCGCCTGTCTCGTTCCCAATATGGCGCGATCGCCTTAGATTTTCAGAAAAACGGCAAAGTAACTACGGAAATATCCAATCAAAAAATTACCGTCGGTGGTTTGTTTTCTGTAGGAGGGGGAGTACTTTCTAGTGATGGACTGGTGATTACCAGCGACTCAAATTTTGCCCGTATTTTAGACGAACCGTTAGAAAAAGTTCAGATGGGAATAATTAAACTAAAACCAGGTATCAAGCCAGAAAATTTAGTCAAACAAATTAATCTGCAATTACCCAAAGATGTCAGGGTAATGACCATGGAACAATTCATGGTTTTAGAAAAAGCCTACTGGGCGACAGCCACACCAATTGGGTTTATTTTTAATTTGGGTACGGCAATTGGTTGTATTGTTGGAGGTACGATTGTCTATCAAATTCTTTATACGCAAATTTCCGATAATTTGGATATTTATGCCACTTTAAAAGCGATCGGCTATGCTCATGCTTATATTATTAAAATTGTTGTGCAGCAATCTTTATTGATGTCTATCATCGGTTATCTTCCTGGTTTAATTGCCTGTCTGTATCTATATGGTTTTGTTCGAGATGCAACTCGTTTACCTGTATTTATGACCTTAGATCGCGCTTCAATTGTCTTGATTTTGACAATTATTATGTGCTGTATTTCCAGTCTACTCGCCATGAATAAACTACGCTCTGCCGATCCTGCCGATTTATTTAAATAAGTATGTTTAAAAACGTCATAAGTTAAATTCTCGGATATCTATATATAATTAGTCCCGTAATTCTCTGAGAAATGTTAGCAAATCCAATTATCTCGATCGCTAATCTCAATCATTATTTTGGCAAGCGATCGCTACGAAAACAAGTTTTATTTAATATCAATTTAAAAATCTATCCTGGAGAAATCGTAATTTTAACCGGTCCTTCTGGTTCGGGAAAAACCACTTTATTGAGTTTACTTGCTGGTTTGAGAACGGTTCAAGAAGGCAGCGTCAAACTTTTAGGCAGCGAACTCTATCGCGCAAGGGAGTGCCAAATCTTACAATTGCGCCGTCAACTTGGCTATATTTTCCAAAGACACAATCTCTTGTCTTTTTTAACCGCCTGTCAGAATGTGCAAATGTCTCTAGAATTATCTTCTCAGCTTTCCAGACAACAAGTTAGGCGTAAATCAGCAGCAATACTCGAAGCAGTGGGTTTAAAAGAGAAGATCGATTACTATCCCAGTCAACTTTCTGGAGGACAAAAACAACGAGTGGCGATCGCCCGTGCTTTAGTCAATCAACCCAAAATAATTCTAGCGGACGAACCAACCGCATCTTTAGATAAACATAGTGGTCGTGCTGTAGTGGAAATTTTACAACGACTTGCCAAATATCAAGGCTGTTCGATTCTGCTCGTTACCCACGATAATCGGATCTTAGATATTGCCGACCGCCTGATATATATGGAAGATGGTCATCTCTGTTCGGAAAAACAAACATCTTTTCTCAACTTCCGTTAGAGCGTCGAGCGATCATAAGCTGGGATTTTTTCTGATAGGAGCGATCGATTAGCTGCATAAGTGGCAAAAGTTTACATTTATTTATTTCATAATCCCAATAAATATGAGACGAGGTAAGTAAGTCGAAAATAACTTTTAATAGGAGTTTATTTTTTTATGGATATTTTATCGAGAACTGGAAAAATTTGTCGTCTTAGTCTGACTAATAGTCGAGGCTATGAATATTGTGGGGTAGCAAATGCCCATCATTTTTTTCAGCAACAAGATTTTTCTTCTAACCATACTCGACAGCAAAATATCCTCGTTCGTTTGCATTCTTTGTTTCAAGCGCAAAATTCTGCTTTAGCTGGACTTTGTTTGAGGTGTTATGTCTCTTATGCGATCTTAAAAGCTTGTCAGAGAATTGATAGTTTGTTTAGTGGAGAAAAACGATTTACCTATCGGGATTTACTGCCTTTTGTGCTGAATGACGATGGTAAAACTCTAATTATTCTCGACGATCGCAACAAAACTCAACTGACAGTAACCGATGGGGGAAAAACCCAACCGCAAACTTATCCATTGTTTAGCGTCGAAATTTTGCGAACCTATCAATCTAATTCCGAAGCTCGGATGAGTTTAGATAATTGGGCGCATCTGCAAACCAGACAAAATCCCGAATTAAAAAACTTTTTATCAGAATTTGGTTTTAGACATCTCAGTGATTGGGCTATTTTAAATCGAGTTAGATCCCCACAACTGAATAGATTAGCCCATCGCGATCGCGCTTTGTGTCAGGTGTTTCATGCTGTCTATCGTCGCGATCGCAGACTACAACGACAAAAAATTGGTAAATGTCCCGAACCAACTGAATCTCAGCTACAAGAGATGCTGACGCTTTTAAAACAGCAAATTGTAGTTTTTAATAATACCAAGAATATACTTAAAGCCCTCAAACAAGTAGCAATTCAACTGAGAAATTATGATGTTTGGAATTCACGAGAACCCTTAGAAATTTACGAACCCGAATCGGGAAATTATTCCACCAGAGCAGATTTACCGATAACTTCCTCAAATGAGATCGAAAACCAAGAGCAACAGGAACTACTAAGCTTTTTACAGCAATCTCTTAAATCGGCTTTGCAAGAGTCAATCGAGCGAGAAATTCGCGATCGCTTAACCAAATTGAGCAAAAGTAAGCAATACAGTTCGTTCGCCAAACAGTTTGTTCCTGGGTTGCAATTATATTACTGTCAACAAATGTCTCTGAGGGAAATTGCCCCCTTGTTGGGAATGAACAATTGGGATCGAGCTAGGCGAGTGTTAAATCCTGGGGAACTGCTCAGCAAAATTCGCACCCTTACAATTCAACAACTTCTCGACAGTATTTTAACCAAAGCAAAAGCTCTCGGATTAACCCAAATTCCCCCTTCACCAGACTATCTCAAACTTCTTGTCGAACAAATTGAAAACTTTGCCGATGAAGAAATTTTTCAAGCAGCAGTTGCAGAAATCAAAGCAGGAAAAAATCGTTCCCTCGATAGTTTTTATGCTCAACAATTACGAATTTATTTAGAAAAATATCCTGAAGGAGTAAAATGATTAATTTTTTGAATCAATCTAACGATCTAAGGCTTTTACTGCCAGAAACCATTTGGATTGAACCAGAAGATCTCGAACAGGCAACAGCGATCGAGTCAAAAGTAACTGATGAAACCCAACAGTGGCAAGTTTATTTAAATACACTGGCCCAACTCAGTTTTGCCCGATGGCTCAAAGAAAGATTACCAAATCGAGCGATCGAGGAAGAGTCTAATGATGGTCAAGTATTGAGTTATCTGCGAGTTAACGATTTTAGAATTGGTTTGCTAGTAACTGAAAATTTACTTGATGAATTGGTCTACTTTCCCCAAACCGAATTAGCAGCACATTTTTATGTCGTGTTAGAAGTCATAGAAGAAGAAGAACAAGTCATTATTCGCGGATTTGTAAATTATGAAGAATTAAATAATTATCTGCATCAAAATAAGTCACCTCTATTATCAGAAAATTGCTATCAAATACCTTTATCTTTATTTGATTCTGAACCCAATCATCTCGTTTTTTCCTGTCAGTATTTACAACCCAGTGCGATTAATTTACCAGCAATTGAAACTTCAACCATAACGAGCCAACCCGAGAAATCCCTCAATTCTCTAGAAAATACCAGAATTAAGTTAGATCGATGGTTACAAGGAATTATCGATCGCGGATGGCAATCAATTGACTCCTTAATCAGTTTAGATGCTAATTTAGCTTTGAGTACCAGAAATATCTCGGAAGGAATTAAAGTAGGTAAGTTGATTAACTTTGGGATAGAACTTGGTAATCAAAAAGTGACGCTAGTAATCACTATTAAGCAAGAAGCTGAAGAAAAATTAAGAGTAGAAGTGCAATTGTATCCTACTAGTGGAGAAAGATACTTGCCGCAAAATGTCGAATTAATTTTACTCTCTAAAACTGGTAAAACACTTCAAACAGTAGAATCTAGACATCAAGACAACTATATTCAACTCAAACCCTTTAAAGGTAAAATTGGCAAGCAGTTCGCTCTTGAGACAAGTTTAGGAAATGTAAGATTTAGAGAGAACTTTGAACTGTAAAGAAGCAAGCCGATCCAAAACTGATCTTTTAATATTTTGCTCGATCTACGATAGTGAAATTGCTTGAGTTTTTCAAGAATTGCCAAATAATTTCCCAATAAGAGAAAGCAAAATGAGAACGATTCAGTCAGTTGTCCTTAACTTAGGAAATGGTAACTTAAACCAAGGATTTCCAGCTATTACAGCACAAGTTTGGACAGCAGAGCGTCTCTTTACTGCTCAATTTACTGGTAGTTTACCTCCAGCCTCTTTTTTATCGCAACAGTATCATACTTGGCAAATTTTTTATCAATCTCTTTCCAATCGGCTGGTAATGCTTTCTCCTACCTTAGAAGAAGATGATGATGATGAACTAGAAATTGAACCAGCAGGAATTACTCAAGTTTCTCAGCTTAATTTCTTTGAATTATGTCAAAAATTACAAAAAGATTTGAACAATTGGCTGAAAGAAGAAGATTTTTTGAAGATCGAACGACAATTGCGCTCGCAACTCGATCCAAACCAAGAAATTCGCGTAATTATTGAAAGTAACGATGATTTAGTTAAACGTTTACCGTGGCACCAATGGGATTTTTTTAGAGACTATCCCCTAGCAGAAATGGCTTTGAGCAAGCCAGATTATCAAAAACCACCAAAATCCCCTATTATCCGCCCTAAAGTTAGGATTCTAGCAATTTTAGGCAGTAGCAAACATATCGATCTAGAACAAGAACGGCATTTTCTCGACAATTTACCCGATGCTGAAACCGAATTTTTGATTCAACCATCCCGTTTGGAATTCGACCGACAACTTTGGGATGCTAAAGGTTGGGATGTCCTCTTTTTTGCCGGTCACAGTCAAACTGAAGGAGAAACAGGCAGGATTTATCTCAATGAAAGTCAAAAAAACAATAGTTTAACCGTCGAACAATTAGAAGAAGCTCTCAAAGCAGCGATTGATAAAGGGTTAAAATTAGCTATTTTTAACTCTTGTGACGGATTGGGATTGGCAAATGCTCTAGGAAAATTGAATATTCCTCAAGTCATTGTGATGCGAGAACCCGTTCCCAATCGCGTAGCACAGGAATTTTTTAAACATTTTCTCGAAGTTTTTGCCCTACAACGACTGTCTTTATATCAATCAGTCAAACAAGCACGCAGAAAGTTACAAGGTTTAGAAAATGAATATCCAGGTGCATCTTGGTTACCCGTAATTTGTCAAAATCCCGCCGTAGAATCTCCTACTTGGCTCAACTTAGGGGGAATTCCGCCCTGTCCCTATCGCGGTTTATTTGCTTTTCGCGAACAAGACACGGATTTCTTTTACGGTAGAAATCGCTTTGTTAAAGATTTATTAGCAGCAGTCAATAAACAATCTTTGGTTGCTGTGGTCGGCCCTTCTGGTAGTGGCAAGTCTTCGGTTATATTTGCCGGACTAATTCCTCAATTACGCCAAGATAAAAATATTCACTGGCAGATTGCCTCGTTTCGTCCCGGTAACAACCCCTTTGAAGCCCTAGCAGTTGCCCTCGCCCCCCTTTACTATCGGCAACAAAATCGAGAATCAGATAGTTTTCCTTCCCAATCGATTTCTGTGGTGGAACAAACCCTAGAAAGTAAGTTACGACCTTCTGTCAAAGCATTATCCCAAATTATTCAATCTAGCGTTAAAATTTCTTCTTTTAACTCTTTTGTTTCTGTTCGAGTTCAACGCTTTGTTCTGGTTATCGATCAATTTGAGGAACTCTACACCCTCTGTCCCAAATCAGAACGCCAACTTTTTTTAAATCAATTACTCTACACCATCCAACATACTCCTGCTTTTACTTTAGTGATTACCTTAAGAGTTGACTTTTTTGGTTCAGCTATTTCCTTTTCTGGACTGAGCAATGCCTTAAAAGAAGCAGTTTATAATCTCTCTGCAATGAACTATGAAGAGTTACAATCAGCCATAGAACAGCCAGCAGCCCAGATGCAAGTTAGGCTAGAACAAGGTTTGATCGATAAACTAATTAGCGATGTTTGGAAACAGCCAGGAAATTTACCCTTACTAGAGTTTGCTCTAACTCAATTGTGGTCGAGACAAAGCAATGGCTGGTTAACCCATCAAGCTTATGCAGAAATTGGCGGTGTCGAGTTAGCTTTAGTCAATCATGCCGAAGCAATCTATGCCAAACTTTCTTCTCAAGACAGGCAGAGAATGCAACAGGTATTCATGCAGTTAGTACAGTTGGCAGAAAAAAACACAGCTACTCGTCGTTTGGCAACTAGAGATGAAGTTAAACCTGAAAATTGGGATTTGGTAAGCTATTTAGCTGATGCTCGTCTAGTAATGACCAATCGCAATCCCTTAACAGGTAATGAAACTGTAGAAATAGTTCATGAAGCTTTAATTAATTACTGGGGCAGGCTGGAAGCATGGTTGCAAGTTGATGGAGAGTTTCGTCGTTGGCAAGAACAACTGAGAATAGCCACAGGTCAATGGGAAAATAGCGATCGCGATCGCGGAGCTTTATTACATGGTAAATTACTAGCTGATGCGGAATATTGGCAGCAACAACGCTTTAACGATTTAAGTTCTCAAGACCGATATTTTATTGAGCAAAGTTTACAACTACAACACCAGGAAAGACAAACTACCCAACGCAGAAATAAATTAATTATTTTCGGACTTGCCTTTGGTTTATCTGTTTCTCTAATGTTAACTGCTATGGCTGGTTGGCAATGGCGTAATGCGTTTATTAACGAAATTGCAGCTACCAGTCAATATGCTAAATTACTCTGTGCTTCGTCTCACGCTTTTGAGGGTCTACTAGAAAGTCTTAAAGCCGGACAAAAAATTAAACAAGTAGCGTGGATCGAACAAAATCCTCAACTTCGTCACCAAGTTTTAGCTGCTCTTCAAGAAACAGTTTACGGCATTAAAGAAAAAAATCGCCTTCAAGGTCATCAAGGGGCAGTTCATAGCGTCAATTTTAGTCCCGATGGCAAGATACTGGCTTCTGCTGGAGAAGATGGCAAGATTATTCTTTGGAATAAAAATGGAACTCTACTTCATACTCTTACAGGTCATCAAAATAAAGTTTATAGCGTCAATTTCAGCCCAGATGGCAAGATACTGGCTTCTGCTGGAGAAGATGGCAAGATTATTCTTTGGAATAAAAATGGAACTTTACTTCATACTCTCACGGGTCATCAGAATGCCTTACGCAGCGTTCAATTCAGCCCAGATGGCAAGATACTGGCTTCTGCTGGAGAAGATGGCGAGATTATTCTCTGGAACAAAGACGGTAGAAACTTAAACGCGATCGCAACTCAGCAAGGCAAAATCTACGATCTTAGTTTTAGTCCCGATGGCAAGATACTGGCTTCTGTGGGAGAAGATGCCACTCTAAAACTCTGGAATCGCGCAGGAAATCTGCTTAAAACTCTCACAAATAACCCAAAGCCACTTTTGAGTGTTAGTTTTACTCCCGATGGTCAACAAATCGTTACGAGTAGCAGTGATGGCACGATCGCATTTTGGAGTAAAGAGGGTGAGTTACTCAAAAGTTTATTGGAAGAAAATGTTATTTATCGTGTAGCTTTTAGCCCCGATGGTCAGATTATGGCATCAGTCGGTGGAGATAGCATCATCAAACTGTGGAATCGAGATTACACTGTGCTACAAAGTTTTACGGGACATAATAATGGAGTTCTGGGAATTGCCTTTAGTTCCAACAATAATGCGATCGCAACCGCTAGTGCTGACGGTACGGTTAAACTGTGGCAACGAGACAATCTGTTCTCTCAAACTCTCCACTCTCACTCTGGTGGGGTCTACAGTGCCGTTTTTAGTCCCGATAATAAAACGATCGCTACAGCAGGTGGGGACAAGACAGCAAAACTTTGGTATCGAGATGGCACTTTATTTAAAACTTTAACTGGACATAGCGATGTCGTTCATGGAGTTAGTTTTAGTCCTGATGGCAAAACCATTGTTACTGCAAGTTGGGACAAAACGATTAAACTGTGGAGTCAAGACGGTACTTTGTTGAAAACCCTAACAGGACATAGTGGTAAAGTCTATATGGCGAGTTTTACTCCTGATGGAACGATGTTAGTTTCAGTGAGTGGAGACGGTACAGTTAAACTCTGGAGTCGAGATGGTAAGCTACTGAAAAACCTAACTCGTCATACAGATGTAGTGCATGGTCTGAGCATTAGTTCTGATAGTCAGATGATTGCAACCGCTAGCCACGATCGCACTATCAAACTGTGGAATCGCAAGGGCAAATTGCTCAAAACCCTAACTGGTCATACTAATTGGGTTCATGGCGTTAGTTTTAGTCCCGATGGACAAGCGATCGCTTCAGCTAGTCATGATCGCACTGTCAAACTGTGGAATCGCAAGGGCAAACTCCTGAACACTATTATCGGACATACTGATAAAGTACTGGGAGTCGCTTTTAGCTCCGATGGGAAAATATTAGCCTCATCTAGTCGAGATGGAAGCGTGAGACTCTGGCATCTTGATGGTACTTCCATTGCTACTTTAAGAGGTCATGGTAACTGGGTTCATGGCATCTCTTTCGATTCTAATAATAAAATTTTGGCTTCCGCTAGTTATGACAATACAGCAATTCTCTGGAATTTAGAACCTTTAGACAATCTCGATGTTTTATTAGCAAAAGGCTGTAATTGGATGCAAGATTATTTAAACAATAATCCCAGTTTGAAACAAAGTTTTTATATTTGCAATTAATTAAAAAGCTACAGAGCAATTCGTGAAATGAAAAACTATTGATATTTTTGGACTAAATTTAAAGCCCATTGTCGATGTTTGGCTATCAGTTGGGGAGGAGATAAGATTATCGCTTTATCTAAATAGCGATTAACCCAGAAGCTAAATTCGTCTAATGAACGGGGCGGTAGTTCGAGGCAATAGTCGAGATATTCAGCTTGTTGTCGAATAGTCTGTCGGGGGTGACGCAATTCTCCTTCAGCAATAAATCTACTAACAGGAGGAAAAAAACGCACTTTGACTTGAATTAAATCTAATTCTCCTTGTAATTCTAATTGTTGCTCATCAAAATTTCCTAATTTTAAACCCCAACCATTTTGTAAGAGTTGATGAGCATTGTTGAGACTTTTTTGTTGTTCTATGATACTTCTTCCTTCGGAATTAACTATTTTTAAATAGTCTTGAAAACGGTTAATCCGTCCAATAGTCACCCGTTCCCCGTCTTGAAAAGACGGGGCTTGCGGGTGACCGTTGGTCAAGGTGCGATCTCCGCGAAGCCGAGGCGTGAAGCGATCGCTCGTCTTTTCATAAATTAAATACCAAGCAATGTCATAATAAATTAATTGTAAGGGATAAACAGTAATCAAACCCAAGTTATTATTACCATATAAATCTACATGACGAGAAAGTTCAATCTCCTGTCCTTTAATAATGGCAGTTTCTAATAGTTCTATTTGATGAAATAAGGTATGACAATAATGACCCTTACTCATCATTTCTTGGGGGTCGGTATAATTAATGGCGCGGTTAATATGTTGTCTGACAGGATAGAAAAAATCTTGTTTTCCGTCAAATTCAAACCCTCTCAATCTTTTTTTTAGAGTATAGTAAATCTTTCGTAATTCTGGGTCTGCTTGATAAATTGCTTGAGATTCTAAAGCATTAAATGCAGCTTTCAGTTCTCGTTTATTCATTACCCCCGTACCGCAATAATAGCCCCAACGGTACATTCTACGGTCTAATTAGTATAACGTTTTATATTAGAGGGTTGATTCATTAATGATGAAATGATGGGATGAGTTATAAACTTTTACTATTTCTTATTTGCTTGTCAACTCAAAGAAAATATTGTTCTAGTCAATTCCTTTTGAGTATAAACTTTAGTTTTATTATAATTTCTCCGCCTGAGTTTTAAGTTCAGTGAATATTGGGATTTTAAAGAAGTAAGAGCGAAAATTGAATAAACTAAATTGTAGTTTAATTAGTTTCAGGTAATATTTGATGTATTTATCAACTCGTGCAACGGTGGTCAGAAATTTAGCAACTGCTATTGTTAACGGCACAATTACTTTAGTTTTATTATTGATTGCTCCTTTAGGGTTGGCCGCCGTAATTGGCAATACTTTTCTGGTAACTGTCGCTAGTTTTTTTGTGGGTACTTTTGCCGATGCAGTAGTTTCTTGGTTATTAATCGCGCCATCAAAAACCAATAGGTTTTATACACCCAACTTCGAGGACGAACTAAACTACAAACAACAATCTCAGGCGATACAGCAGAAAAACAATAGAAAATAATACTTAAACTTCATTTTTAAGCTATTTAATTTGATTGTCAAAATAAATTATGAAAAGCCTTTATGTATCGCAACAAGGCTGTTATATCTCGATAAAGAAAGAAACTTTGATTGTTCGTCGTCAACAAAATATTTTAAGTGAAGTCCAAATTCCTTTAATCGAACAAATTTTAATTTTTGGTAAATCTCAAATTACGACTCAGGCGATTAGAGCTTGTATTTGGCAAAATATTCCGATAGTTTATCTTTCTCGCATGGGTCATTGTTACGGTCGAATCTTACCCCTAGAGCGAGGATATCGTCAATTGAGCCGCTATCAACAACAGTTATCTCGTGGAGAAAAATTAGCAGTGGCCAGAGAAATTACTATTGCCAAGCTGAAAAATAGTCGAGTTTTGTTGCAACGACAGCAAAGAAAACAATCAACAGCAGTCTTATCTCAAACTATTCTTAATTTAGAATATTTGATTAGCAAAATCTGGCAAACCGAAAACATTGAAAAAATATTTGGTTATGAAGGTGCAGGTGCAGCTAGTTATTTTTCTGCTTACGGAGAAGTGATTACTAATCCAGATTTTGTCTTTATCGCCCGCAGTCGTCGCCCACCAGGAAACCCCGTTAATGCCATGTTGAGTTTTGGCTATCAGGTATTGTGGAATCATCTTTTAGCTTTAATCGAATTACAACAACTCGATCCCTATCAGGCTTGTTTACATCAAGGAAGTGAGCGTCATGCGGCTTTAGCTTCGGATTTAATTGAAGAATTTCGCGCTCCTATTGTGGATTCTTTGGTTTTATATTTAATTAATCGCCGAATGATTAATGTTGCAGAAGATTTTACATATAAAAATGGCGGTTGTTATTTAAATAATTCTGGACGAAAAAAATATCTTCAAGCTTTTTTACAGCGTATGGAAGAAGAAATCCGAACTAATTCTGATGAGCCTCAACCCCGATGGAGTTTACTGACGCAGCAAGTAAAATTATTCAAGCAATTTGTCTATCAACCAGCTTCTATTTATCGTCCTTATTTAATTAGATAAATTGTTTCCATTCAATTAGTTTCTCTATTAGTTAGAGAGAAAATCTGACCAGTTGAAACTCTTGGCTTCTACCAAACCCCAGACTTTAAATAACCAATCATCAGTCTTGATTTGAGGGGTTTCGCCATAGGTAAGGACAGGAAAACCTTTGGCTAAATATTGACCAGGGGGGACGCGATCGCTTTCGGCTGCTTCTGGTTTGGCAAAAAATTTTCTCGGCATAATGCTTGACTTTAATGAAGCTAAAAACAAAGGTGCGTAACCTTGAGGAGACACACCTTACATTGTACCGATTTAATTTAAGGGTCAAAAAAGTAAATCTATTAATAATTTATTCTTCGTTATCTTCTTCATCATCTTGAGGATAGACAAAACTATTAGAACGTCCAGATAAGACGGATTTACCTAGAGACAAGGCTTTTTGAGCTTCCAGTGCTGCTTTGCGTTTCCAAGTAGCTTTACGACTGTTGCGTTTTGATTTAGAAGTTTTCTTCTTTGGTACTGCCATAATTATTTAATTTAAAAGGACAACCTTTCTGTTGTAATCGTTTAGCAAAAAAAAGCTAGTAGAAGGGCGTAAGTCAATTTCCAGTAAGATAATACAATTAAAAAGAAGCCTTTCGAGCCTCTAAATTTTAAAACTTCTCCTATTTAAACCTAATCACAGTATAACAATGAGTAACATACAAATAGAGTCAGATCTCAAAGAAATTCTCAATAAGCTAGACGGAAAGTTAGATAGTCTTCAAAAAGACGTTACAGGGCTAAAAGTAGGTCAAGCCGAAGTTAAAGGTGATATCAAAAGACTCGATTCTAATATCTCAACGATTAAGGAAGATATTAAAGAAATCAAAGGTTCACAGAAAGCTCAAATCTGGACGTTAATTGGAGTTTTGATTACTGCTGTTGGTGGTTTTATCGTGGCGGTGGGTCGTTCCGTACTTTCATTTAATCCTTAATTTCTGTAAAGCATGAGTAGGCTATTTTTTAACTCTATAAACTAAGTCTGAAATTTAGGTACTAAGATAGGTTTAAGTTCATTGAGAGGTAATCTGGCAGTCTAGATTTGTTGAGTTAATCGCTGTTTTTTGGCTTGTAGTGTAGCTCTTTCAAAAGTGCGATCGCTTAAAATTAACAACCTCGTAACTGCCGAACGATACTTAATATTTCACCTCTTCCCAAAAATGCACCGTAGTATGCCAAAGTAACTGAAGCATAGCTAGATTCAAAATCTTTGGACTTGTCAACAGAGGTTACGTACAAGTGCTGACCTCCTAATGAATGGCTTAAATGATAGGTATAGAAACCCTCTTCTAACTTACTAACGAATACAGATTTAGCAAAATCCTCTCTAGATAATCTAACAGAACCACAATATTTAGATCTAAGTAATGCATCTCGCAGTTGATTTAGATTGTAGATCATAGGCTGGCTTGTAAATGGATTATGATCTGTGAATAGATGCCAAACGCTTTGCTCAGAACGCGCTGTATATCCAGTAACGTAGTATGCAAAATGCTCACAGTTGCGATGACCAAGATGGTAATCAACGCCTGTAGTCATCTGTTTGATTCGATCATTAACTACATCTTCGCTTGCTTGAGTACGATTTACCAGAGTAATTTCTTGGAACTTTCCATTACTACCAAGCCATTTGTACTCTGAGCCAGACTTTAACAGTTTTTTTCTGAAAACGTACCCCTTTCCCCCCATCCACGACATTCCATCCCAAGGTCCCCATTCAATAATCTCTCCTTCACCAACATAGACGAAGAAATGACGAGTATGGGCAAAGAGTGAAACCGACAAAATATCTCCAATTTGAAACTGCATTATCCAGAATTATGACCTCTAATGAAAAACTTCTTAATTGAACCATTGCAAGTGGCATCGCGCTATTGAATTCCCTGACAATTTCTCATGGAGAAGTGGGGCAAAGTCATCTTTACCCGTATCAGTTTTACTGAGAACGATTACAGAATTACTAGCAGCGATGCCTAAGTCCTAGGAACTTGCTCGGCAAACGGTTATTTATCTCGTTTAGTTTGAGACGCGCAGCGTAATCGCCTGACAAACATTGTTCAAGGTATCATTACTAAAGAGTTTGACCAGGAAAGAGACTTGTTTCACCAATAGATTGCTCCAAATCTTGACTACCAGAGTCTAAAAACTTCTGGTTAACTATGTCACGAAACTCTGCTAAATCGGTTTGCCAGTTATCCAAAAACTTAGTTATTTGAATAACTCGATTATCTTTAGTATCTCCTGGATTGACGTTGTAGTTAAAGTTGCCAGCAAATAAGATAGCGGTTATCGGCTGCTGTTGAGGTTGTTGTAATCTGGCTTCGGAGATATTCATGGTTAGTTGACATCTATCTAAGAGATAGACTAAATTAATCCCTGCTTGTACGGGGACTATCCCAATTCTTTTCCAAGCACCAGAACCTAGTAAAGTGCCAGTGATGTATTCCCTTGCTGTTTCGGGTGTTGTGGGGAAAGGAATTAAAATTTTGGGGCTAAAACTAAAACCCATGTATTCTGCATGGGGCAACTTGGCGATATAATTACTTGCTACTAGAGCGATCGCTAAATTTTCTAGTTGTTTATTACCAAGAGGCTCACTAATAGTAATCGTGCGCGGTTGAGCGTTAATACTAATACCGTTGGTAAAGTTTAGCTGGGCAAAATTGGGATTGAGTACAGGCTGTTGAGATAATTCCCATTCTTTCGGAATAATGCCACTAAATTTTAGAAAATCTTGGCTCATCATTGTCGGAGTCAAATCTTGGGCTGCAATGATAATTGATATTTCTTCAATAAACTTAGTTGTACTGGGGGAATTAACCGCAGGTGCTATGGGTGATGTTGTCATAAAAGTTTAATCCACCAAAACTATTACTTATGTATCTATAAGTAATTTGCCCAAAATTAGAACTAAACTTACAGTCAATCAAAATATTTTCAAATTAACATTGATCTTAAATGATTCATTAGTTAAGGTTAGGTTTATTTGGCGCAGCTTGATTGGTAGTTATGGGAGTATTAGTGTCTCTAGTTTTACTAATAGACTCGTTTTTGAGAATGCTAACCGCTCTAGAATATTGCGGATCTTCCTGAGTACCAATCCAATCAGGATGAATACTTAAATTAGTTTGCTGTTCACGATTAAGGTTGACTGTAATATCAGGAGCAATGCCTTTTTTGTTAATATCAGTGCCACTAGGAGGATAATAATGAGCAATAGTAACCGCTAAACCTGAACCATCAGAAAGAGAATGAACCGACTGTACTGTGCCTTTGCCGTAAGTACGACTGCCAACTACTTTTGCCCGATGATTTTCTTTTAATGCTCCTGTTAAAATTTCGCTGGCACTAGCCGAGTAGCCATCGACTAAGACTACTAACGGTAAATCAGTCAAGGCATTACCATTAGCAGCAAATTTTTCGTTACCACCTTGGCGATCAAGAGTTGAAACGATCGCGCCTTTTTCCATCCACATACGAGCAATTTCGACACTCGAAAATAATAATCCGCCAGGATTACCTCTTAAATCTAAAATAAAGCCCGAAACTTGTTTGGAACTTAAATCTTTAATCGCTTTCTGCATTTGTTCGGCAGCGTGAGAGCTAAATTCATCTAGCTTAATGTAACCGACTTTAGAACCCTGTTCTTGATTGAGATTATAACTAACAGAAGGAAGTTCTATTTGCGCTCTGGCGATGCTAACTTCAAAGGCTGGTTTGCTAGGACGAGCAATTTCTAGGTTGACTTCTGTGCCTACTTGACCTTTTATGGCTGCGGAGGCTTGCTCTAAGGTCATCTTGGTTGTCGATTTCCCGTTGATACTGACAATGTGATCTCCTGCTTTTAATCCCGCTTTTGTGGCTGGAGAATTAGGTATAGGTTCAAATACTGTCAGTTTTTTGTTTTTTTTATCAATTCCTAAACGAATACCAATTCCAGATAGTTCTCCTGAAGTTTGGCTGCTGAGTTCTTCATATTCTGCTGGATCTAAAAATCTAGTGTAGGGATCACCTAAACCTTCAAGAGATTGACGAATTGCTTTATAGGCAGTTTTTTGGTCTTGGTAATCTCCTCGCAGTAGTTCTTGGCGTTTTACTTTCCAGTCAACATGATTGAAATCGGGATCTACAAACTCACTGCTGATAATTTGCCATACTTCATCGATGACAGTTTTAGGACTTTCTTCTAGTGCTGCTGCTACAGGAGAACTGCTTTGGGATACTAGTAAAGAGGTTGCACTCAAGGCTGTTAATAGTTTTATGGTTCTTAAACGACGGTTTTTTACCTTTACAAGATTGGAAATCAAAGCAAAACGTGTGGAGGGATTGTTCATGAGTAAACCAAATTTCAAAATGATTACAATATTAGATGAGTCTCTATAAGTGAATCGTGGGCTATTTTAATTAAGATTAAACTAGAAAATCACAGTGAAGATAAAGATAACTAATTTTTGTTGCTAAGTACATTAAGTATTATAGAAAATTTGCTTTCAATAGTATTGATAAGTATTTTGAACTCTTACAATTTTTACTAGATTATACATAAGTTTAACTTTTATATATGTATAACATTTTGCTATTGGTTAATGTTTAGCCTCAGCTTCCAATTAAATTAGTTTTATTTGTTCTAGTCGCTGCACAGTACGATTATTTTCTGTGGGAGTGCCAATAGTAATACGTAAACCTCCTCCCGTATGACGAATTAATGTCCCCTCAGATTTTAGTTTTTGAGTAATTGCTGCTAACACTTGCTCATGATTATCGGGGGGAGTATTTTGAGGGCGGAGATATAAGAAATTAGCTTGACTCTGCCAGACCTTGAGGTTGTGATTTTTTTGGAGAATTGACCAGACTCGCTCTCTTTCTTGTATGGTTTCTATGACCAAAGGTAAGAGTAAATCACGTTGTTGTAAGGCAATTTTAGCTGCTGCTTGCGAAAAACTAGGTAAATTGTAGGGTAAACGAACTTTTTCTAATACTTGAATTAAATCAGGAGCAGCGATCGCATATCCTACCCGATGAGCAGCTAACCGAAAAGCTTTGGAAAAGGTACGTAAAATAATCCAGTTAGGACGTTGGGCTAATTCACCTACCACTGATGTCTGACTAAACTCAAAATAAGCCTCGTCTATGACTACTAAAATATTCTCAGGCAAACTTCTTAACCAGTCTAATTCTTGAGACACGAGGGCATTACCTGTAGGGGAATTGGGATGCACTACAAACACTACCCGAATAGGGGGATTATTGGGTTGTTTAAGGGCTTGTGCTGCTATTTCTAGATCTAAAGCGAAATTATCTGTTTTTCTGGCCATACTAACTACAGGGATTCCTAAAGTTTGCGCTAGAATACCGTACATAGAGAAAGTAGGAGTTGCTACTAAGATAGAACCTTCTCCCCCTAAACAAGTAGCAATTAACAACGAACGAATTAATTCATCTGAACCATTGCCAACAGAGATATTAGCTGTAGTTAGCTGACTGGTTAAATTAGCAGACTCTTGAACATATTGGGCGATCGCCTCTTTTAATTCGTGATGACTCCCATTAGGATAACGATTGGCTTCTATTTCCTGTTGATATGCCCACGCCAACTTAGATTTAATTTCTGCTGGCAGATCCAAAGGACTTTCATTAGTATCAAGTCGATCTACAATCACAGGACTTTCTCCGCCAGGATGGGGAGTATAGGCAGCTAATTGGGCTAAATCAGAACGGATAAAAGAATTGCGATCGCTCATATTATTTTGCAGATGTAGATAGATTTAGGCAGAGAGGTAAATTATAAAACGTCGAGTGTGAATTAAAAAATATTAGAAATTAGTGTTTACTGTTAATAAGGAGACATAGATCATAAATAGATTTATGATGATTGATTAGATTATTAGTCCTTTAAAAGAGAGGTTTTAATTAACTAATTGTCAATTATCAATTATCAATTATCAATTATCAATTATCAATTATCAATTATCCATTGATAAAATTGTAGCTATTGATAAGGCGATCGCGTGAGGAATCAAAAGATGAAGATTTTGGTGTTGGCATGGGAATTCCCCCCTCGGATAGTTGGAGGAATTGCTCGCCACGTGGCAGAATTATATCCAGAAGTAGTTAAACTCGGACACGAAATCCACCTGATCACCGTCGAATTTGGTTCTGCTCCTAAGTATGAGATTGTCGAAGGAATTCACCTTTATCGTTGCCCTGTCGCTCCTGGTAATGATTTTTTTCATTGGGTTGCCAACATGAACGATAGCATGGGTAGTTGTGGTGGCAAATTACTTGAGGAACATGATGACTTTCAGTTAATTCATGCTCACGACTGGCTGGTAGGAGATGCTGCGATCGCTCTCAAGCATAATTTTAAACTTCCCATAGTTGCTACAATTCATGCTACAGAATATGGTCGCTACAATGGAATTCATACAGTTAAACAACAATATATTAATGATAAAGAAAAGCAGTTAGCCCACGAAGCTTGGCGGATAATTGTTTGTAGTCAGTATATGCGCCAGGAAATTCAACGAGTTTTTCAAGCGCCTGTCGACAAAATTGACGTTATTTACAATGGCATTCGCCCCGAAAAAAAACGTCATGATCGGCAATTTGATCGTGTTAAGTTTCGCCGACGCTTTGCTAACGATAAGGAAAAAATTGTTTACTATGTAGGACGCATGACCCATGAAAAGGGTGTTTCTGTGTTACTCCATGCTGCTCCTAAAATACTTTGGTCAATGGGGGGCAACGTTAAATTTGTGATTATTGGTGGAGGGGATACTAATCATCTCCAACAGCAAGCAGGAAGTCTTGGTATTTTGGAACAGTGCTATTTTACAGGTTTTATGTCCGATCAAGATTTGGATAAGTTTCAAACCATTGCTGACTGTGCTGTTTTCCCCAGTTTATACGAACCCTTTGGGATTGTTGCCCTCGAAAGTTTTGCTGCTCGTGTCCCTGTAGTCGTTTCAGATACAGGTGGACTTCCAGAAGTAGTTCATCACGATTATACAGGTATTGTCACCCGCGCTAACGATCCTCATTCTTTAACCTGGGGTGTTTTAGAGGTTTTACAGAATCCTACCTATTCTCAATATTTAGTGGAAAATGCCTATCGCTCTCTAACAGAGCGTTTTAGCTGGGATGATTTAGCCAAACAAACTGTTCAAGTTTATCGCCATATTGTTAACGAGCGATCGCGAGTTAAATGGTAAGTACGGTAGTTTTTAAAGTTTATTTAAAGTTATTTAAAAGGTAAAAAAATGAATAAAATAATACGTTCTTTACTGTTACAATTACCTGAAGCTTATAAACTTATTCACAATCTCAAAAATAATTATCTCATAAGTTTTTATCTCAAAAAGGTTCATGAACCAGACTTCAATGCCTTTAAATTAATTTGTCATGAGCAATCGCAATTATTCCTAGATATCGGTGCTAATGTTGGCATGTCTGCCTTATCCTTTTTTACTTTAAAATCCAATGCTAAAGTAATTTCTTTTGAGCCAAATCCTGTCAATTATCCTTACCTAAATAAAATAGGTGAAAAATTTGACAATTTTCAATATATGCCAGTTGGTTTAGGAGATAAATCTGATTTTCTAGATTTTTATTTTCCTATTTACAATGGCAAAGAAATGACCGCTTTGGGGTCATGTGATTATGAAAAAGCAAAAAGCTGGCTAAATCATAATACTGTTTACTTTTTTGATGCTAGCAAACTAAAAATGGAAAAAATAAGGATAGAAATCAAAACTCTCGATAGTTTTCAACTACAACCAGATTTTATCAAAATAGACGTCGAAGGATTTGAACATCAGGTTTTATTGGGAGCAAAAGAAACCATTAATAAATTTCGTCCTATTTTACTGATTGAGGGTGTAGCTCAAGGAGACAAGGTTGATCAACTACTTGAAGAGTGGGGATATGCAATCTATCAATTTAACAATAATCAATTTCATTTAAATCAATTCAATTGCCCCAACAATTTTTTTGTTCCCCAAGAAAAAACCGAATTAATTAAGCCTTATCTAGCATAAGACTAAATACTAAGTTAATGTATGAATATTTTCGTCCTGCGATCGCTTCAATGCCAGGTTATACTCCTGGAGAACAACCTAAACCAGAGACAATATTTATTTTAATTCTTAATTCCCGTTGAACCAATCCCTTGAATAAACTGTTTTTGACCAATCAAAAATAAAATTAATACTGGCAAAGTGGCAATTACTACTGCTGCCATCATGAGTGACCAATCATTAGTAAATTGTTCTTGAAACTCTGATAAAGCTAATTGCACAGTTCGTAATTCAGGACGAGTAGTAAATACTAAAGGCTTAAATAAATCATTCCACTCGCCAATAAAAGTAAACAAAAACAAAGTAATTAACGCTGGGCGAGATAAAGGTAGCATAATACGAGTTAAAACCTGTAACCGATTAGCACCATCAATAAATGCAGCCTCTTCTAATTCAATCGGTATACTGGCAAAATATTGACGCATTAAGAAAATGCCAAAGCCATTGGCTGCTGTCGGTAAAATTAATGACCAATAACTATTGATTAGATGCGCCCATTTTAAAATTACAAACAGAGGAATTACTAATAACTGAAAAGGAATAACTAAAGTAGCTAAAATCAATAATAAGATTGCCTGTTTACCCTGAAATTTTAGTCTAGCTAAAACATAGCCTGCCAAAGCGGAAGTTATAATTTGCAAGGCAGTAACTCCTAACGCCACCAAAGTAGAATTAGCAAAAGCCAGTAAAAAATCGCCCCGATGCCAAGCATTCTGATAATTTGCCCAGGTAAAAGTCCCTTCAGCTGTAGTAAAAGAACTCTGCCAAACAATTACCAAGGGAAATAAAACAATTATTGCGCCGATGATTAAGCCAACTAAGATCAAAAGTTGAACATAGGAAAAATTTGCTATGTCAAGATACTTTCGCTGTTTCATAAGCAAGCACATAAACTTATATAACAATCATACACGTTCGAGAAAATGGTTAGGTTTAACTTTCTGTCTCTCATCCTTTTTGCAGTTAATCGCTTAAAATCATGTAATACTGATTTCGATAAACAAAGTCCCTTGTTTTGAGTACAGAAGCAAGATATTTTATCCATAAGCTTATAGATACTAAAGACAAAATTTTCTATTAAACATGAGTAAAAAGCGAGTTTTATCTGGAATTCAAACTACTGGTAATTTACATTTAGGCAATTATTTAGGCGCAATTCGTAACTGGGTAGAAATACAACAGGAGTATGATAATTTTTTCTTTTTTGCTGATCTTCATGCTATAACCGTACCTCATGATGCTCAAGTTTTAGCTGAAAATACTCTGAAGATGGCAGCAGTCTATTTAGCGTCTGGTATTGATTTAGAATGTTCTACTATTTTTGTGCAGTCTCATGTTACTGCTCACAGCGAACTTGCTTGGTTACTCAACTGCATCACTCCCCTTAACTGGTTAGAAAGAATGATTCAGTTTAAAGAAAAAGCGATTAAACAAGGGGAAAACGTAAGTGTCGGCTTACTAGACTATCCTGTACTGATGGCAGCAGATATCTTACTTTACGATGCCGATGTCGTGCCTGTAGGCGAAGATCAAAAGCAGCATTTAGAATTAACCAGGGATATTGCAGCTAGGATTAACGATAAATTTGGTAAGAAAAAACAACCAGTTTTAAAAGTCCCTGAACCCATGATTCGCCAAGAAGGCGCAAGGGTAATGAGTCTGACAGATGGAACTAAAAAAATGTCTAAGTCTGATCCGTCAGATTTAAGTAGAATTGAACTACTCGATCCCCCTGATGCTATCAAAAGAAAAATTAAAAAATGCAAAACTGATCCAGTAAAAGGATTAGTCTTCGACGATCCTGAACGTCCTGAATGTCATAATTTGCTGACTCTTTATCAACTTTTAGGTAATAAAACGAAAACTGAAGTTGCCACAGAATGTCAGGATCTGGGGTGGGGAGAATTTAAACCTTTACTGACTGAAACTGCCATTGAAGCTCTCAAGCCTATTCAAAACAAATATCATGAATTAATGGATAATCAGGATTATCTCAAGACTATTTTGCGTGAAGGCGCAGCCAAAGCTAGTAGTGTTGCCAACCAAACCTTAATTAGAGTTAAAGATGCCTTAGGTTTTTTACCACCTCTATAGAGGTAAACAATTTCAATTTAATCTCTTAAAATACTAAAACTAAAAATTATTAATCCTCTATGACCAGCAATCTTCAACAAGCAGTAATACAGCAAAAATTCTTAGTGACTGCGGAAGTTGCCCCCCCCAAAGGCGGAAATCCCACAAGAATGTTGGATGTGGCAGCCAAATTAAAAAACAGAGTTCATGCGGTTAATGTTACCGATGGTAGCCGTGCAGTCTTGAGAATGTCTGCTGTTGGAGCTTCTGCGATTCTTGCACAGCATGGAATTGAGCCAATCTGTCAAGTTGCCTGTCGCGATCGCAATTGCATTGGTTTACAAGCAGATCTAATGGGTGCATATGCTTTGGGAATTCGCAACATTTTGGCACTAACAGGCGATCCTGTGAAAGCTGGCGATCACAAAACATCTCGCGGAGTTTTTGAATTAGAATCGGTTAGATTACTCAAATTGATCAACAAACTTAATAGTGGGGTGGATTTTAACGATAAAGTAATGCCAGATGAAGCTTTAAATCTCTTTCCTGGTGCTGCTGTTGATCCACAACTCAAAAGTTGGTCTGGTTTACAAAAAAGATTTGAGAAAAAGCTAGAGGCGGGGGCGCAATTTTTTCAAAGTCAAATGATTACTGATTTTGATAAGCTGGACAAATTTATGAATCAAATTGCCTCAATCAGCGATAAACCGATCTTAGCTGGGATATTTCTCTTAAAATCTGCCAAAAATGCCCAATTTATCAATAAATATGTCCCAGGAGTCGATATTCCCGAGACAACTATCGAGCGTTTAGCCAAGGCAGAACAACCTCTACAAGAAGGTATCAAAATTGCTGCGGAACAGGTTAAACTAGCTCAAACCATGTGTCAGGGAGTACATTTAATGGCAGTAAAGTGCGAAGAACTAATTCCTGAAATTTTAGATTTAGCAGGAATCAACCCCTTAAATAGCTAAGCCTAAGCAAAAGTCTTGATTCTGACTTCTGACTTCTGACTTCTGACTTCTGACTTCTGACTTCTGACTTCTGACTTCACATACCCATAATTTCGTATCCCGAATCAACATAAATTATTTGTCCTGTGATCCCACTGGCTAGATCACTACACAAAAAGGCTGCGGTATTACCTACTTCGGTTTGGGTAACAGTACGACGTAAAGGTGCAGTTGCTTCTACGTGACGAATCATATCCAAAATGCCACCAACAGCGGAGGAAGCTAAGGTACGAATTGGGCCTGCGGAAATAGCATTGACACGAATATTATCAGGGCCAAATTCAGCAGCCAAATAGCGGACACTCATTTCTAAAGCAGACTTGGCTACACCCATGACATTGTAATTGGGGATCACTTTGACTCCTCCCAAATAAGATAAAGTCACAATGCTACCACCTTCAGTCATTAATGGTTTAGCTCGACTAGCAAGACAGTTGAGAGAATAACTACTAATATCTAAAGCTTTAGCAAAACCTGCTCTGGAAGTAGCAGAAAAGTTCCCTGTTAAGTCTTCTTTTTCCGCAAAAGCCAGACAGTGAATTAAGATATCCAATTTGCCCCATTTTTCAGTAATAGTCTCAAACATTGAGTCTAGTAACTCATCGTTCTGCACATCACAGGGAACAATAATACTAGGATTGAGAGGTTCTACCAATTCTCTCACTTTTTTCTCAAAACGCCCTTTGTCATCAGCAAGATAATTAACACCGATATTAGCACCAGCTTTGTGTAGCTGCTGGGCAATTCCCCAAGCGATGGAGCGATTGTTAGCTATGCCTGTAACGAAAGCATTTTTTCCAGTTAAATCTAGCACGGTTTTTTTCCAATTGTAATTGCAATTATCTATCCTACAACTGCCTGGGTAACTGACATCCTCCCGACGCTAATTTCTAACGAAATATAGCGCGGGGTTCCCAACTCAACCACCAAACTTATCCAACAAGCTTTCACTTATTGAACAGAGGTTCAAATGTCCTTGGGCG
>JBHJNX010000090.1:0-13320 GCA_050330335.1 Pleurocapsa sp.
TTACTGCCCAAACCCTTGAGATCTACCCAAGATACAGAATTAGTTTCTAAATATGGAATACACTGTTCGGGAGTTAAATTGTTCAAGCGATCGGCGCGATCGCTGTTATAGTCAATTAATATAATATCTGGATGTTCGGCATCTGCTTCGATAGTCAGAGTACCAGGCATACTACCTGGCTGTTCGTAAGCATAATCAAATAAATCTTCTTCTTCTTCTGCCTCTGATTTTGAACTGCGATCAATCTTGGGTTCGTAGCTCATTATTGGGTTCTCAATTTAGTAGGTAGTATCAGTAGCGATTCTATATTAGTTATAAGATAAAAAAAATACCAGCGATCGTCTCACTGGTTAAGTTAAATGTTGTTGTTGTTTAATTCTGGGAAAATCTTAGCTGTCTGCTCTTTTAATTTTCAAAGATGGTAGCTAGTGATAAATTCCTTACTAAGAATTGTAACAGAAGATACGAGAAAATTGTAAAATTAAGATAAAAATCTAGAGGAGTTTTGTCTATTTAAGATAAATTTTCGCTATACTGTAGGCCTAAACTTTTGTCTGCCAACTAGACTTTAATTAAATTATTTCTCCGATATATACTTTTTAGCCCACTGAGGACGACCCCAAGTGACGGTTTCTTGTTTATAAATTGCCATTCCGGGTTTAGCTCCTTTTGGTTTATAGACGTGCTGGGGTTTAGTATAAACTACGGGTACAAGGTCGCTTTCATTTGCCTGACTGTAATAAGCAGCAAAATCTGCGGCAAACTGTAAGTCTTGTTCTTCGGGAACATCCCCTGGGTTTAAACGCAAGAGTAGGTGACTTCCTGGTATTTCTTGAGTATGAAACCAGAGGTCGTAATCTACCGCAGTACGAAAAGTTAAAATGTCATTTTGACGGTTATTTCTACCAACCCATAATTCGATTCCCGATGGCGTAAGATAACGCAGGGGTTGAGAATCTTGATCGCTTGATCGACCCTCTTCCTGACGTTCTACTGTAAGGTATTGTTGCTCCATCAATTCGTCGCGAATTTCTACTAAAGCCTGTAAATCTTGTTGACCTTGCTTGTCGTCGAGACGTTCTAAAGCAATTTTTATTTGGGTGAGATAATTAATTTCTGCTTCTACTGCCGTTAGTAAGGGTAAAACCGCATCTTTTGCCCGTTTGAGTTTTTGATGCTGTTTGTAAAGAGCTTGGGCATTTTGTACGGCATTTTTTTCGGGATTGAGTTTTAGTTCGATTGGTTGTTCTGTAATAAAATCTGAGAGAATAATCGATTTCATGCCTGGTTGCCATTGATGGAGATGTGCCATTAATAAATCTGCCTGTTGGCGATAAATTTCAGCATCTTCTGACTGTTGCAAGCGTTGGCGAAAAGTAGTGGCTTTGCGGGCTAATTTCTTAATAATATTATTCAGCTTTTGAGTTAACTGATGGTGTAGTTGTTTAAACTGTTGCCGAGTAGTGCGATCGCCATAATAACTGTTGAGTAAAATTTGGACGTTTTCTACCGACTGAGTTTTCTGCCATCCCAAAACTGTATAGCCATCATTTAACCAACCAGGATCGAACTTTTGGGTAGTTAAAATTTCCAACCACTTTTGCCAGTAAACAAATAACCGTTGCCAGTCAGCCTCAGATAAACTATCGGTAACGGCACTAGGAAAGATGCCAGCAGCCTGAATAACTTCTGCTGCTACTTGAGGACTCAAACCGCGATAGGAATTAAGTAGCTGGCGTTTTAGTTGACCAGGAATTAAACTAACTCTTTCTTGCCAGCGTTGGTAAGTTTCCTCTAATTTAGGTACCGTCCCAGTAAGTAGTGGAGGAGTTTCATAAGGTTTTCCCGTTTGAATGGTACGGACACTGGAGCGATCGCGATCAATTTGACGGGCGGGAGTTACAATCTGATTATCTGCATCAGTGAGAATTACATTGCTATACTTGCCCATAATCTCTACATACAAATGCCATAAGGCAGTCTCTCCAGGACGTTTGGCAAATTGTAAATCCAATACCCTTTCCCAAGGAGCGATCGCGCTTATGTTAATTAATGCTAAACCATTAAGTTGATGCCGCAGTTGATCGCTAAAAGTAAAAGTATCTTTAATTTTAGGTGGTGCATCTCCCAGATGAATTCTAGCTGCTTCGGGATGCCAGCAAATTGTCAACCAAGGTCTAGCTTTGAGAGTACGCAAGGCAATAGAGATTGTAAAGCGATCGCACTGATATACTTGTTCGATTCGAGATGGTATCCAGTCTCGATTTAATTCGGCAGTAACTGCCATTAGAGTAGTGTAATCTACAGATTGCATAACTAAAAAAAAATAAAAATCTTCAATAAGTAGCTATGTAATAATTGTTACATAATGACCGTTGATAGCCAGCAAAAGCTCGAAAAAGCAAAAAAAAACTTAAAAAACATCGTTTATATGTCTTTTTGCTTGTAAATCAGAAATTTTATCGATAACATAAGAATTATATTTTCTAATTCAATCGCTTAACAGCATCATATTTAGGGATATCTAACTAAATACACTATGAATATTCAATTAATTAATATTGGTTTCGGAAATATAGTTTCGGCTAATCGTGTTATTGCTATTGTCTCTCCAGAATCAGCCCCAATCAAAAGAATTATTACTGAAGCTAGAGAAAAAGGTCAATTAGTCGATGCAACTTATGGTCGTCGGACTCGTGCAGTAATCATTACCGACTCTTCTCATGTGGTATTATCGGCAATTCAGCCAGAAACTGTAGCCCATCGCTTTGTGGTTGAGAAAGAGACTCAAAGCAATACCAAATAAATCATCCTCAATGTCAGCAGGTAAACTAATAGTGATTACCGGACCATCGGGTGTGGGAAAAGGGACGATTGTCAAAGCTCTTCTCAAATCCCACTCCACTTTGTCCCTGTCTATTTCTGCCACTACCAGACAACCCCGTCCGGGAGAGGTTGAAGGTGTGGATTATTACTTTTTCAGCCGACTCCAATTTGAAGCAGCAATTGCTAGTGGAGAATTTTTAGAATGGGCAGAATACGCTGGTAACTATTACGGTACACCTCGATCTAAAGTTGAGGCACAACTCAATCAAGGTAAGTCAGTACTCTTAGAAATAGAAGTAGTAGGAGCAAAAAAAATTGCCTCAATTTTCCCTGATGCCCTACGAATTTTTATTTTACCTCCTTCGGTTCAAGAGCTAGAAACTAGAATTAGGAATAGAGGTACAAACTCAGAAGCATCAATTGCTTGCCGTCTAGCGATCGCTAAAACTGAAATCGCAGCTAGTACTGAATTTGATTTCACCATTATTAACGACGACCTCAATCAAGCGATCGCTCTAGTAGAAGCGATAATTTTTAAGGGCGATCTATAACAGAAAACCCTAAATTTAGTCCCTTGGGTATTGCTTCACCCTAAGAACAATAATCGTTACAATCAAAGAAAACTAAGGAAATTTAAAACTCTATGATTCCTACCGTTATTGAAAGTTCGGGTCGTGGCGATCGCGCCTTTGATATCTATTCTCGTTTACTCAGGGAAAGAATCGTTTTTCTCGGACAGCAAGTTACCGATGAAATTGCCAATCTAGTAGTAGCTCAACTGCTATTTTTAGAAGCAGAAGATCCTGAAAAAGATATCTATCTTTATATTAATTCTCCCGGTGGCTCGGTATCGGCAGGAATGGGTATGTTTGACACCATGAATCAAATCCGTCCCGATGTCTGTACCATTTGTATCGGTTTAGCTGCTTCTATGGGAGCATTTTTACTCAGTGCTGGAGCAAAAGGTAAGCGCATGAGTTTACCCAACTCGCGGATTATGATTCACCAACCATTGGGTGGCGCACAAGGACAGGCTACTGATATAGAAATTCAAGCCAAAGAAATTTTATATCTCAAACAAAAACTCAATCAGCACTTAGCAGATCATACAGGTCAACCTTTAGAAAGAATTGAAGAAGATACCGAAAGAGATTTCTTTATGTCTGCTGAAGAAGCCAAGGATTATGGTTTAATCGACCAAGTAATTGCCCGCCGTCCTTCTGCTACTAATCCTCCTGCAACTGTTAGTTAATGGCTAATTGCTCACGCAGATTAATAGATTATTAATAATAAGCCCAGTTGCCGTAATAGTTACTGGGTTTTTTATTTTTTAATTTTTAATTCTGAATTTTTAATTCAAAAAAGTTTATCCTTCTGCCAGTACCCTGACAATACTGGGAATACTGTCAATGGTTTCAAGGTTCTGAATTTCGGTTAGTGCTTGACGAAAATCTCCTTCGGTAACATCGTGGGTAACTACCACAATTTCGGCTAATTTGTCTCGAAAACCGATTTGCACTACAGATTCTAAACTGACATTATGATCGCCAAAACAAGTACCTAAATGACCGATTACTCCAGGCACATCCCGACAGAGAAAACGAGCATAAAAACGAGTGGTAGTTTTGTCAATGGGTGTCAGATTGCAGAAATGTTGATGGGAACAACTCAAGAGAGGATCGAGGTTTTTGCTGACACCACTGCTTTTGAGGATGCCAACTATATTCAAAATATCAGATACTACTGCGCTAGCCGTTGCCCCTTTTCCCGCACCAGGGCCAAAAAACATTACCTGTCCTAACGGTTCCCCTGCTACTAAAACAGCGTTATAGACACCGTTAATGTTGGCTAGAGGATGTTCTTGAGGCACTAAGGTAGGATGAACCCTGACTTGTAAAGATGAAGCGGTAGAATCATCTGTCGGTTCTGAATAATTGCTATCAGCTTCAGCGATCGCTAGTAGTTTAATAACAAATCCTAATTTTTCAGCATAACTGATATCAGTCGCACTTATCTGACGGATACCCTCACAGGGAATTTCTTCTCGTCTAATTCTGCCACCAAAGGCAATAGATGCCAAAATCGCAATTTTATCGGCGGCATCTAATCCATCGACATCGGCAGTAGGATCGGCTTCGGCGTAACCGAGTTTTTGTGCTTCTGCCAAGACATCAGCGAAATCTGCCCCAACTTCTGTCATTTGAGTGAGAATATAGTTGGTAGTGCCATTAATAATACCAATTACGCTTTGAATGCGATTTACCCCTAAAGATTGTTTGAGAGGTTTGATAATGGGAATGCCACCTGCTACAGCCGCTTCTAACAGAACGTATACCCCTGCTTCGTTGGCTGCGGTATAAATTTCATCGCCATAACGAGCAATTACCGCTTTGTTGGCAGTTACGATATGTTTACCATGAGAGATCGCTTTAAGGATGAGTGATCGCGCTGGTTCTAATCCTCCCAATAACTCTACAACAATATCCAGTTCGGGGTCGGTAACAATGGCATCTAAATCTGTCGTCATTACTCCTTCAGGTAATTGTACCGCTCGCGGTTTATCGAGCGATCGCACTCCTACTTTGGCTATTTCAATTTCTGACAACAGACTATTACGACCAACAGTATCTAATAAAATCTCTGCCGTTCCTGTTCCTACTGTACCGAATCCTAATAAACCAATCTTGAAAGTCACAATTTTTTTTCCTGACTGTCCTGACTTTATCTAGATTAGCTGCAATGGGAGATCTTGGCGAAACTTTTTCTATTACTAATGATTGATTATGGATTATTTGTTGCAGTAATTCTGATGCGATAGTTATTGTTGGAGTTAGCCCGATAAGAACCAATCCAGACTTGATAGATACCTGGTTGCCACTCTCCCTCTATGGTAGGATTGACATCATCAGAATCATCGTTACACCAGACACCACCAGGTCCTTTAATCAAGATAGTAGTATCGGCAGAACTCTGTACTTCTAGTTTTAAGAAATTAAAAAAAGAATTCAGTTTTAATATATGACTGGGCTGGCGACTGACAAATCCATTGCAATATCCGGTAGCGGTATGTTCAGTATTAGTAATTTCTATAGCTGTCAATGTACCTCCACTAATTCCTTCTATATCTAACGGATGGGAAATCAAGCGATCGTCTATAGTAATACTCTTGTTTCTAATTTGAGCAACACTGGAATGACTGCTAAGATTAAAAATTATCCCAACAAAAAATAAGCAGCTAAATATGCTGGCTATGAAATGATTTTTCTCTCGAATTGATACTTTATTTTTAGTAACTAACGCTCGCAACACTTATATTTTATCGCCTATATTATTAATTTTAAATTACTTCCTTTACTAGACGTTAACATTCTTTTGCTTGTTCCAATAGCTGGACTTTTTCAGTAATTACTGATCGCCTTGAAGCAGTTAAGTAGGTAGGCGTAATGACTAGAAAATGAAGAAGGGAAAAGGGAGCAGGGCAGGGGGAGAAATAAGAGTTTTTACTTTAGATTTAAATTTAACTATTCTGCAAGTAAATAGTCTTTGGAAGAAAGACGAATTGGTTCTAATTTTTGAATTAGCTTTTTGGTTTTTTGTATTTCTTGATAATAGTATTTCATGATTTCTAAATCTGTATTAGGGTTGAGGCTATAAATTTGTTTTTCGCAATAAGTTTCATATTTCTTGTAAGCGATTAATTCTAATGAAGCGATCGCATTGTCAATTCTTAATTGAGTACGAAATACATCTTCTTTTTCTTTGTCATTGAGATAAAATAATTTCGTTACCTCTTGCATATCTTCGGGGAAAGCAAGACTGGCGTTGTGTAATTGCGCAAGTAAAATATTATTATCTTGACTAGATATTAAATTACTTTTATCTTCGATTTCAATGATTTTTTGCCATAAGAATCGGTGCCTGGGTAGATTAAATAGTAAATCTCTGGCTTCGAGCTTTTCAATAATATCTTCTCGATATTGAGGATAGTGGAGATAAATTCTTAAGATTAATGATTCAGCTTGAATTAGCAATTCTTCTTCTGGATTAACAGCTACTTTAAATGATGAGGACTCAGATAGCGAGGTTACTTCGCCATTGTTAGATGTCCATGATCTCGATTTTATTGAAGAAGTATTTTTTAATAATCGAGATGAATTAGAAGTGTATTTCGATAGAGGTTTTAATTGAGCATTAAGAGTTGCTAAATTTTGTTGTTTTAAACTATGATCGCCCTGACTGAGTATTTCAGCACAGTAGGCAAGATAATAATTACGTTGATTGATATCTTGCAATTTTTTGAGTAATCTTACCATTCCTGTAGCTACCTGTTGTAACTCATCAGCAGCAGCTAAATTTTTACCGGTGATTAACTTATTTATCTGCCAATCCAACCATAAAGGAGCATTATCTAGGGATTGATAGTAAGTTACCACAGCATCATCCCTACTATTTAAAAACTCATCTGCATCCTTACCATCGGGAAGATTGAGAATTTTTAATTGCACTACACCACTGTAAATTAAATCTTCAATTTCATCGATCGCTCTTTCTGTGGCTTTGATTCCTGCATTGTCAGCATCAAAGTTGAGAATTACCTGTTTAGAAGGAGTAAAGCGTAATAATTGTTTAAGTTGATGGGAAGTAAACGCCGTACCCAAAGAAGCCACCACATTAGTAATACCTGCTGTATGTAGAGCGATCGCATCGAAATACCCTTCTACTACTATGGCACGATCTTCGCGACTGATACTACTAGAAGCTCGATCTATAGCAAATAAAGTTTTACTTTTATCGAATAAAGGAGTTTCGGGAGAGTTTAAATATTTTGGCTGTTCATCCGGTTTAAGAGTACGGCTACCAAAACCAATGACCCTCCCCTGTAGATCGGAAATGGGAATCATCAAGCGATCGCGAAATACGTCATAATAACCATTACCAGTCTTACGCTGTTTGATTAACCCCGCCTGTTCGACAAAGTGTAAAGGATAGCGTTTCTGTTCGACTAAATAACGATATAGAGTTTCCCATCCTCCCGGTGCATATCCTAATTGAAATTGAGAAATAGTAGACTCATCCAATTTGCGTTTTTTTTGGAGATAGGTTAAAGCAACTTCTCCTTGAGGTTGTTGTAAGGCATATTGATAAAAAGCAGCCGTAACAGCTAAAATTTGGTATAGTTCGTCTCTTAAACTTAACTGACGTTGTATTTCTTGTTTTTGCTCTGGTTTATAAGTTTTAATAGGTACTTGATACCGTTGCGCTAAATCGAGAACTACTTCTGCAAAAGACTGTTTCCCGATCTCCATTAAAAACTTAAAGGTATTTCCCTTCGCACCGCAACCAAAACAGTAATAAACTTGCTTTTCTTGACTAACACTAAAACTGGGGGTTTTTTCATCGTGGAAGGGACATAAACCCAAATAATCTCTACCCCTCTTCTTGAGTACGATATGCTCGGAAACTACATCGACAATATCTACTTTTTGCTGTACTTCTTCGATAGTATCGGGATGAAGGCGAGGAACTTCCACAGAATAATTCTAGTAAAAAACTGATAGTACATATTTTAAACTGATTGGCTGAGGAAATTGATAGTAATAACCCATTGTGGTTGGGGTTGATTTAATCTAGATAAAAGCCAACCATGAATTGATCGCCAATATGCCCCTATTTGTCAAAATTGAACGTGGAATAGTTAATAAAACTACCTTTGATCAATACGTACCTGCACACCAAGAGTATGTCCGTCAACTTATCGCTAAGGGACATAAAGCTAAAACTGGCTACTGGAGAGAATTTGGTGGAGGAATGTTACTGTTTGAAGCTGCATCTCTAGCAGAAGCCCAAAAAATTGTAGCCAACGATCCTTTAATTCTCAACCATTGTGTGGAATACGAATTACACGAGTGGTGTGTGGTAGTAGAATAAATTTTGACCCATTACTTACTACCTCCTCTACTTGCCTCAAGCTTGACTCAATATGGCGATCGCTTTTCTGCTTTTTCAGAGATTAAACCGCGCCTACTATAGATAATACAATAAGTCAACGTATTCTATGATGAACGAGTAATTTTAATTAAAAATTTATATTCAGTTTAATAGCAAAATTCTATTATTTTCTCACCTTTGATAGACTGAAATATGCCAAAAGTTTCTTAAAAATTTAAAGGTTATATAAATTATCTACCGTCAACTTGTAATTAATTATAATTAGTCGTTATATTTAAATTATAAGATTTGATCCTGAATTTTATTAAATATACTTTCCTTAACATCGTATCCTATAGGAAATATAGTTTCATAATTGAAAATCAAACAGTTAATTTATTCATACATTAAATAAATTACAATAAATAATTCAACTTAAGGATAATTTTAGTAATGATTGAACCTTTTTCGGTATTTAATTTTTTAGACCCTCATTCTATGTTTGGTCTGTTAACTCTAGGAGTTTTAAGCGTTTCTTTTACAGTTCAGCCCAGGCGCAAAATCAATTCTCAAGCAAACTTGCAACAAAACAAAATCGATAAATTAGTTATGAAACAAAGATTTGAACCCAGAGGCTTTGTGAGGAAATAATTCCACTATGTCAAATAAATTACATTATTTTTCTTCACGGGGGATAAAAAATAAAAAGTTAACAATTTGCTTTAACTAAAAGTAAAACTTTTGAATGCGTGAAGATCATCTATGCTGTATGATTCAACAAAAACTATAGATAGTTTGGCTTTCTAAATAACCGCAAAGTTCCGAGGGTTTTTGTTTGATGGAGTAATTTTGTCTATCTAGTTTAATTTGTAAGCCAGTCATGGGGTCTTCTCCTGGTGCGATCAGAAATTCCAGAGATTTTACTTCTTGCCAATTTGCCAAAGTATCCAAAATTTCAGCAATACTGGACAGATAAGGATGTTGGTAATCTCGATACCAATCGGCAGCAGCCAAATTCGGCTGGTCTAAACCGAGATGAAAGATCAATGAAGAATTAGTAAATAGAGCGATCGCAATGGGACGAGTTTCTTCTTGTAAAAGTAAGTTTACAGACTGTGCCAAATGACGAATTTTATCTAGTTTTTCATAACGATCTGTCGCCGAAATAAGTGGCTGTTGCCAGGATACCGCTACAGTAACTAAATAAGTCTGCAATAGTAAATGACCGAGTTTTTTGGCTTTAGTAGCTAAATATTCCGAATTGTAATTGGTAGCTTCGATTAATAAGGGTAGGCGATCAACAATTTCTAAGCCATAACCTTTTAACCCGGCAATTTTTCGAGGATTATTAGTAATTAGACGAATTTGTTTGATACCCAGGTCATTTAAAATTTGCGCTCCCATACCATAATCCCGCAGATCAGCAGGAAATCCTAATCTTTCATTAGCTTCTACTGTATCTAAACCCATATCCTGTAGAGTATAGGCTTTGAGTTTATTAACTAAACCAATACCCCGCCCTTCTTGCCGTAAGTAGACTACAGCCCCTAAACCATTAGCTTCAATCATTTTTAAAGCCGCCTGAAGTTGCATCCGACAGTCACAACGCAACGAACCAAGAGCATCCCCCGTAAGACATTCCGAGTGCATCCTTACCATTGCAGGCTGAGTAGCAAGTTCAGCTAAATCTCCCTTAACAATAGCTAAATGTTCTGTACTATCGAGAGCATTGCGATAGGCATAAATTTGAAAATTGCCAAATTGACTGGGAAAACGACAGACTGTTTCGCGATAGACAAAGCGATCGTGTTTCAGACGATAGCTAATTAGATCGGCAATGCTAATTAACTTCAATTGATGTTTGCGTGCATATTCAAGTAACTGATTCAGGCGCGCCATCGAACCATCGGGGTTTTGAATTTCGCAGATTACCCCTGCTGGATACAACCCTGCCAATCTAGCTAAATCTACTGCCGCTTCCGTATGACCTGCTCTTTTGAGAACACCCCCCTTTCTAGCTCTTAGGGGAAAAATATGACCAGGACGTACTAAATCTTCCGCTCTGCTGGTAGGATTAATTGCTACTTGAATGGTGCGAGCGCGATCTTCTGCTGAAATTCCCGTAGTTACTCCCAATTTAGGAGCAGCGTCGATACTTACAGTAAAAGCAGTTTGATTGCTATCAGTATTTTTCGTCACCATTAAAGGCAAATCCAGAGCATCCAAGCGATCGCCTGTCATTGCCAAACAGATCAACCCTCTGGCTTCGACTGCCATAAAGTTAATATTACTGGGGGTAGCAAACTGTGCTGCACAAACCAAATCCCCTTCGTTTTCTCGATTTTCATCATCTACCACTACTATAGAGCGACCTGCCTTGATGTCGGCTAAAGCTGAATCTATAGAATCAAAGACAACAGAGTTAATTTCGGGGCGTTCCACTACTACAAAAACTTAAATTAGGTAAAGTTACTAGTCAGATAAAGTAATTGTAACTTTTTTTTACAAGCTAATTGTTAGTTGTTGACCAATGACCAATGACTAATAACCAATGACTAATGACCAATGACCAATTTCACATATTGCGTTTGAGTCTTTCTAATTCTTCGTCTAATTCCCATTTTTGAAATTCGGCTTCCAGAGGATCGGTGGCGCGACTATAGCTAGTGCTGGCGGCTTGTTCCCAACCTACTGTATAGCCATTGCTGCGGGAATTTCTAGTAGCTTGTTCTTTAGCAGCTTCAGCTTGAATTTGCTGACGTTTTTGTTGAACCTGTTGGAGTAATTCTTGAGCTTGAAGGGTACGCTTTTTAATACCTTCCATTTGACCCCAAACTTGATTACCCTGTCTTAATAGACTAGCTTCTCTTTCTTGGGCAGCTTCAGCTAAATCGGGTCGATTGGCAGCTTGTGCTTTACTAACTCTACCATGCCAGGTTTGGAGATCCTCAGCGATCGCCATAATTTCATCTTGCAGCCGTTTTTCTTCCCTTTGCAATTCGATAATCAATTTCTTGGTATCTTCTTCTTGTTCTCTAAGTTGTTCTTCGATCGCCTGTAACTCTAAATGAGGATTGTTGCATAAAAACTCATCTAGTCTTTCTTCTAAAAATTGATTGATATCGTCGAATAGACCCATTACGATTTTTAAAAATTAGATTTAGCACCCCTTCATTACATATCTTAGAATGTTTCTCCAACACTAAGAGAGCGTATTTTTCCTTGATAGTTAATTTTTGCTTGTTGATTGTTAACGGATTCTAAAATCCAACCACTGTTATCTATTTCTTCACCTAGCCAGATCCGTTTTGTCATTCCCTCAATGTTGAACAACGCTGCCGATTTATCTCCTAATTCGAGGATGCCTATCAGAGTATGTTTAGTCGCGGGTTTATTAACGCTGGTTGCTACTACTGATTTTTCTTCTGGCGGTGGTGCAGCTTGAGGTAAAGGAGTAGGTTCAGGAAGTGGTGGTGGGGTGGGAATTTTAGCTAGATCTGGCAGAGGTGGGGGTGGTGGTGTTGGTGAGATATCTGGTAATTGAGGTGCTGTAGGAGTTGGGGTAGCAGGGGAATAAACGGGAACATAAACTACTTGAGATTCAGATGAAGTATCCTCTTTTTGATTAGCTTGAATTTTACGGTCTATAGCAGCAAGCGATCGCTCTGCATAGTCAATAAATTCGGCATCGGATTGGGAAATAAATACTTGTTTTTTTCCTGTCAGGAAAGCTAGCAATCTTCCGCTTTGGCTATCCAACAACCACCAAAAGACAAATATTAAGTAACCACAGGCAAAAATAAACAGGATTTTACCAAGATAATTAGCTTTAGCTTGAGGGTTAGGGCGATCGCTTTGTCCGTCGGCAGGGAAAAATTTGACTATTTCTGCCAAGTCTGATTTTGCATTTGTTCTATCTTCTTGATGGTTAATTACTGAAGCAGTGGTAACTAAAGAAGATGACTGAGAATTAATCTTATTTTGCTGCTTGCTAGGCGATCGCTCTAGAAATTGATAGTGATCGACAATTAATTCTTCTGTTATTTCTGAGTCACTTGAATCTACTGTATCAGATAAAGTTAGGGTGTAGATAAAAGAGAACTTTTCAATGACTTGCTGATGACTGGCATCCCTTAACATGGAGTGTTGCGCAAGTGGCTAAATTAACCTATCTAAGATAAACGAGCGATCGCGTCAGTTACCATAGTAATTACCCATAAATTAAATCAAGCTACTTTGTTAGTCGTTGGTGTAATTACTTAATCACACTACCGATACTACCGATAATTAATTGACTTACTGGTGCGGGAATCATTTCCCCTCGAAAATCTAGCAATTGTACAATTACTAAATAGGCGATCGCAATTAAGATTGAAATAGCTCCCGTAATAATCGCGATCAATTTACCTCGCTTCATAATCTTTACTCTGTTGTTTCAACCATAAACATTGACAACTCCCCAGCCTAAAGGCGTGGGGATTCTTCCTTCACAGAAAAACGCCTTGTAAAAGCAGTGCCTTTACTTGGTCTTACTCTTTCTCCAGAAGCGGTAGCGAGATGCCCTCC
>JBHJNX010000091.1:0-3592 GCA_050330335.1 Pleurocapsa sp.
AGTACAAGTAAACTTAATAATTTAGAGTTGATAATCAATTTATCGTCCTTTTCCCCTTAACCTTTACCCTTTTCCCTGATACCACAAGTCAGTTACGGGGTAGGTGCAAGATCTCAGTAAAATCTTACTTCTCGACATAACTAATTAACAATCACAACAACTCACACATTCATTAATTATTAACAAAGAATGAAACAGCCCTGGGGAGGGAAAAACGTACTGCTATAGCAGTACTAAATCATTTTTATCAAGATATATTGCTATATAGCAATCCTAAATGATTTGTGAAGACTTTTTCTGCCTCCTGCCCGTCTTGCCCCCATTCGAGGATAAACGTCTTTCGCCGATATTATGCCCTTGTGGTACGCGGGTTCTCTCCACTCCTGCCCTCTGCCTTTTATCACTAGCAAAGTTCATGACTCAAATAGGACTGCTATATTATGTTGCTAGAAAACACGAGGTCGCACTTTAAGATTTAAGATATAAAAATATTTCTAGACCTCAATTATACGATCTTGACTTCTAAAACTTAACAATAAGAAGTCGAGGTCTTTTTTTGCGTTGCTAACTAATATCTAGTAAGGCAAATTGAATGACACACTTTAGTCTCCCTTTTCCCTTTTCCCAACCTCAACCAAGAAATTAATTTTGCACAGGTACTTAACTGCTAAAGGGGTTGACGTTCGGGAACACCTGTAGAGCGGGGAAATTGAGAATCTGTAGTAGAATGTTTGCGAAGATAAATACAATGACGAATACTCTGAGTAATAGGAGTTTTGCAGGAATAAATAAACTCTATCTTGCTACCCAATTGAGCAATCGCAGATTCTAAAGCTACAGTATCTCCATCACTCCAGTTTCCACGATAAAGAATTGCTAATCCCCCTACTTTAACCAAGGGTAAAGCATATTCAGCGCAGACAGAAGCTTGACTGACGGCTCTAATTAATGCCAAATCGTAAGTTTCTCGTTGTTTTGGTTGTTGTCCTATAACTTCGGCTCTTTCT
Organism: Pleurocapsa sp.; assembly: GCA_050330335.1. GTDB lineage: Bacteria > Cyanobacteriota > Cyanobacteriia > Cyanobacteriales > Xenococcaceae > Waterburya. Next base: position 1,008 of record JBHJNX010000091.1, read on the forward strand.
GTAGTTGTCTTGACATTGTTTAAGTTTAACTTAGTAATTAAGGTATTGATAAAAGCTATTTTTTTGCGGGTTGAGTCAAGTAAAGTAAACTCCCAATGAGGAAAAGCGATCGCCAGAGGAATGCCCGGAAATCCTGCACCAGTTCCAATATCAATGACTTTTAAAGAGCAATTTGTCTTTAATTCTGTTGTTAGACCAGTTATACCTGATAGAGAATCCCAGAGGTGTTTTTCCCAAAAATCAGTTGGTTCGATAATGCGGGTTAAGTTTTGCTGACTGTTGCCAATTAAAATTTGTTGATAAAGTTGTTGAAAATGACGATTTTGTAGGTAATTTGGCTGCCAATTTAAGGTTTTGTGCCAAATTTCATCCATTTCTGGCAGTTTATCAATTTTTACTTGACTCATAAATTTATGATTAAGATCTACTATTTGCTCAAAGCTGCTGGTTTGATCGGTTTTAAATTTCCCCCCTCGATAACCCAACAACGGTCAGCGATTTCAATTAATTCTCCTGGATCGTGGGTTACTATTAATAGTGTCCAATGTTCTTTGAGTTTGGCTAATAGTTTGGCTAGTTGCTGGCGCATCGACCAATCTAATCCCGCCGTTGGTTCGTCTAACATTAAGAGATTGGGTTGACGGATTAGCTGTACTGCTAAAGCCAGACGACGTTGCTGACCGCCACTTAGATCATTGGGGGATACATTTAAGGAGATATGGTCTAATCCTACCTCGTTCAATGCTTCTTTGACTCTTTCTAAACCTAATTCTGGATGACCAAGCCGTAATTCTTCTAAGATCGTACCGCCACAAAAATGACGTTCGGGAAATTGAAAAACCAGTCCTGCTAATTGTTGTAAGGTAATTTTATTTAAAGGGCGATCGCGCCAATAAATTTCTCCTGCTGTTGGTTCTGCTAATCCTGCTAAAATCTCTAATAAGGTAGTTTTCCCCGATCCACTTGCGCCCACAATTAAACCCAATTCTTGCGGTGCGAGTTCTAAGTTTACTTTGTTCAAAATAGCAATCGGTGTAGCCGCAGGATGGTAAACCAGGTTTTTTAGATGTAGCATTCGTTTTTTCAGGAAGCAGTATTCGCTATACTCTACTTTTTAGGAATTTTTTCAGAAAAATTGCTTATAGTCACGTTGCTTTGCTGGTGTCTGCTAAAGCTAAAATAATCTTATTATCTATATCGTTATTATAAGCTCTATAATTTTAAATTTATTTTGAATTAGATAACTAATAGCTATTTCAATTGGGAACTGTAACCCCAGTGAAACGTCAATATTTTTGAAATTGTGTGACTATTAATTTATGAATAAACAGGCAAGAATCAATGGGATAAAAAAAATATCTCTTCTTATCCCTATAGCGATCGCAACGGCAATTAGTTGGAATAATAATCCAGTTTTAGCTAAAGACCCTTTTCGAGAAAAAAATCCCCGTGAAATTGGTTCTCATACCGAACAAGCTTTTGAAACTATCTTTTTGGAAGGAGATTATCAAACAGTTGAATCACTATTAAAAATAGCTGAATTAGAAGAACCCGATGAGCCTTTAGCTCACGCAATGCAAGCTTCTCTAGCATACACTACTAGAGATTGGGAAAAGATTAGACAATATGCTCTGAAAACTTTAGAATCTGCTCAAAAATTAAGCCTTCAAGATCCTTTGAGGGGTAATCTCTATTTAGCTGTGGGACACTTTTTAGATGGAGCTTATATTTATGAAAAAAAAGGTGCAATTGATGCCATTAATAAATTGCAATTAGTATTTAAACATCTAGATTTAGCTGAAGATATCGAGCCGAAAGATCCTGAATTAAATTTAATTAAAGGTTATATGGATTTATTTTTGGCGGTTAATTTACCCTTTTCTAGTCCTGATCAGGCGATCGCTCGTTTTGAAACCAATGCTGCTCCCAAGTATTTAGTCGAACGGGGTTTGGCTGTTGCTTATCGAGATTTAAAGCAATACGATAAAGCTTTAGAGTATGTAGATAAAGCTCTAGGAACTGCTCCTGAAAACCCAGAACATTTTTATTTAAAAGGTCAAATTTTAAGGAATATTGGTAAACAACAAGAAAATATTGATATTCTGAAAAATGCTTTAGAAAACTTCCACCGCGCTCTGGCCAAATCTGAACAGTTACCTGGTTTTGTCATTGAAAGTTTATCTGATGAAACTGCAAAAACTCAAGCCAAAATTGCCGAAATAGAAGCAGATAGGGCAGCTAAAAAATAGATCTGGCAATCCTAAATGATTTGTCAGAGAGACTCCACTGTAAAACGACGGAGCTTCCTCTGACTTCGTAAGGGCGGGGCTTGTGTCGTCCGTGAAAACTTCTTCTGCCTCCTGCCTTTTATCTTTTCTTCTGGCTGAAGACCCTCATGTCCCGTGAGGGATGAAAGCCAGCCAGGGTTTAACGGGACGGGGCTTATCCCAAACTAAGCGGGACAAGTAAACTATGTACGGAAACCTCAAGAGACAGCCCCTGGAGAATCTTGGTTTTGAACATACTTTTTTAACACATCTATCGTAACTCCTCCGCAGCTTGCAACGAAATATGCACCTGTCCAA
>JBHJNX010000092.1:0-33373 GCA_050330335.1 Pleurocapsa sp.
AAAAATATCCGATCCCGCTAGTCGTCAGATTATGCTTGCTACTGGTTTAACTCCAATTCTGCTGTTGAATCACATAAAGCTTTTAACTTTTGTTCTGATTCGTTAGCTAGTTTTAACAGTTCTAACATTGTCTGCTCATCTGGTAATTGTTTCATGATAATTCCCTTAAACGGTTTACTATCTGTTGAAAAACAAACTTATATTTCCGTATTTTCTTTTAACCAATTACATAACATCTCTTCTGATGTTGTTCCGCTAGCAATACCTAACATTATGTTTACTACATCTACCTCTGAAGCTATCAATCTAATTTGGTTAATTTCTAAAAAAACCGCCATGACAATAAAGGCAGTACGTTTATTACCATCAACGAAGGGATGGTTAATGGCAATACCATAACCCAAAGCAGCAGCCATATCCCACATACTGGCTGCGGGATTATAGTTAGCTATGTTTGCAGGACGATATAAAGCACTCTCAAGCTTTCCTTCATCAATGATTCCCGTTGTTCCACCAAACCAAGCAAGCTGTTGTTCGTGCATGGCTTTAGCCTGAGAGAGAGTAACGAATTTGATTGGTTTCACTTGGCTAACTCTTTTAGCGCATTGCGGTAGCGATTGGTAATACTTTTCGCAGTTTCTATTGCTTCCTCAAATTCAGGATCGTAAGGAGTTAAATATATACCATCAGATGTTTGAGTGACGTACAAACTATCCCCTTCTCCTACATTCATCTTCTCTAAAATTTCTTTGGGAATACTTGCACCTAATGAATTACCAATCTTCCTAATCTTTAGTTTCACGATTTTAATTGTGTAGTTACTAATGTAGTTATCAGTTTAGCAAATCATGTCCATCGCTGTATTTGTGCATATTTACCAACGGTCACCCGCAAGCCCCGTCTTTTCAAGACGGGGAACGGGTGACCTTCGTAGACCGTAAAGCCCCCGTCTTTTAAGCGGGGGATATGAGGTCTGAGCTAAATTTATTTAGCCGTGATGAGGGTCGTTGATATAATCCAATACAATATTAGTACTAACTTTTCCAGTTGTATCAAACATATAAGAATGAGTCCACAAAGAAGGAAGTTTCATTAACACTGGAAACTCTTGTCTAAGATATCTAGAAGACCTACCTTTAAAAGCTTTAACTACTTGGGCAATAGAATGATGAGGATCGTATTCTACTAACAAGTGAATATGATCTGGGGCAACTTCTAAAGCTTTAATAATCCATTTTTTCTCGTTAGCTACTGACTGAAAAATTTCAATACATCTTAATTTTAATGGTTCGTTGTTGGCAAAAACTCTTCTTCTTCTGCATGGTATCCAAACAAGATGAACTGTTGCTAAACCCAGGCCGCGAAGCGGATTCAGGGGAGTAGGTCAATATCCCGATAACCTATCTGGTGGACAAAAACAACGAGTGGCGATCGCTCGTGCTTTAGTTTCTCATCCTGCAATTATTTTAGCTGATGAACCTACGGCGGCATTAGATAGTAAATCTGGTCGAGATGTAGTTGATTTAATGCAAAAATTAGCCAGAGAACAGGGTAGCACGATTCTTTTAGTTACCCACGATAATCGTATCCTTGATCTTGCTGATCGCATTGTTCATTTGGAAGATGGCAAACTAATTAACAATTCGCTACAAAATCAAACTGTATAAATCTTAAAAATAATTACGTTTTATTGACTGAATGCGGAGTAATTAGTCAGAAAATATTAATTTATTAAAATCTGATTCGAGTGCGATCGCTTTACTGATCGCGCTTTTTTATGTGTTCTTGGTCATTGATAATTGTTATGGGCAAATATGTAATTGGTGTGGATATTGGTACGACTAGCACGAAAACGGCGGTGTATGACACTAGTGGTCAAGTATTGAATAGACATTTTGTTGGTTATCCTTTAAAAGCTCCCACCCCAGGGGCAGCAGTGCAGAATCCAGATCAAATCTTTCAAGCGGTAATTACTTCAGTAGAACAAGCGATCGCCAAAAGCGAGATCAAGCAGTCAGAGATTATCTGTTTATCTTTTAGTGCTGCCATGCACAGCCTGATTGTAGTAGATGATGGAGGTAAAGCTCTAACTCCTAGTATCACTTGGGCGGATAATCGCAGTGCCGATTGGGCAGATAAACTCAAACAAGATTATAACGGACAAGAAATTTATCGCCGCACCGGAACCCCCATTCATCCTATGTCCCCTTTAGCCAAGCTAATGTGGTTGCGCTATAGCAAGGGGGAACTTTGGCAACAGGCTGCTAAATTTATTTCCATCAAAGAATATATTTTTTGGCACTTATTTCAAGAATATGTCGTTGATTATTCTATTGCTTCAGCAACAGGTTTATTTAATTTACAAAACTTGGATTGGGATCAAGAGGCATTAAAAATTACAGGCATTCAACCCTCTCAGTTATCCCAACTCGTCTCTACTACTCACATTATAAAGGGAATACAGTGCCAATATGCCGAACAAATGGGCATCAATGCACATACCCCTGTAGTTATTGGGGCTAGTGATGGAGTGTTAGCCAATTTAGGTGTAGGGGCGATCGCTCCTGGTATTGTTGCGGTAACAGTAGGCACGAGTGGGGCAGTACGTGCCACCATAACTAAACCCCAAACTGACCCCAAGGGAAGGTTATTTTGCTATGCTCTGACAGAAAATTACTGGGTCATTGGCGGTGCCGTGAATAATGGCGGCATTACCCTGCGTTGGGTTAAAGATCAGTTAGCTGATGCCGAAATTGATACAGCGAAGCTACTGGGACAAGACCCCTACGATATGCTGACTGCGATCGCCGATACCATTCCTCCAGGTTCAGAAGGACTGATTTTTCACCCCTATCTATCAGGAGAGCGATCGCCTTTATGGGATGCTAACGCTAGGGGGAGTTTCTTTGGTTTGGCTTTACACCATCACAAAGGGCATTTAATTCGAGCGGTACTCGAAGGAGTTGTTTATAATCTCTATCTGGTACTGGAAGCTCTCTCGGCGATCGTCGGTGAAGTCAAAAGTGTTAAAGCTGCTGGTGGTTTTGCCCGCTCTTCCCTTTGGCGACAGATGTTGGCGGATATTTTTGCCAGAGAAGTTAGCATTCCCGAAAGTTATGAAAGTTCCTGTTTGGGAGCAGCAATTTTAGGCTTATATGCCATGGGAGAAATCCAAGAGCTAACCCATGCCGAGCAAATTAACAGTAATGTTTACCAACACCAACCTATTGCCGATAATGTAGCTGTATATCAAAAAATTTTACCGATTTATTCTCGTCTGTTAGATAGTTTCAAACACGAGTATGCTGCGATCGCCAGTTTGCAACAGGAGTTAAGATAGGAGCGAAAAACCTTTATACCTCAAGAGATTTATCTATTTAGAAGTAAAATGAATAAACCGCCCAAAGTTGACCGCCAAAGAGAACATCAAGCCAACGAACGTACTTTTCTTGCTTGGTTGCGTACTTCTATTGCATTAATTGGCTTTGGTTTGGCAATTTCTCGGTTTGGTTTATTTTTGCAACAACTGGATCTAGTTCTTACCCAACAGAAATCTCCCATCAATCCTTTATTAAGTTCGGAGAATTTAGGTGTAGTTTTAGTCTTAGTTGGAATTTTTACTATTGCTTTAGCTGCTTGGCAATATAATCGCGTTTTTTGGCAAATTGAACGAGGCAATTATCAACCCGATCGCTTGCTGGTTTGGATTATGACTGGGGTAGTCATCAGTTTAGGCTTTTTAAGTATTCCCATGTTACTGTTGCGCGATCGCACACCTCCTGTTCCCCATCGAACCGATTATCGCAATTTCAATTAATTTTGGCTTTTCTAGACTAATGCAAAAAATGAAAGGTTAATAGGGAGAAAGTAACCAGAGTAATCTTCTCTAATCTCTCCCTAAAATCAACAATCAATTACTAAAACCTAAAAAGTTTTTCATCCATTCTAAAAAAGTAACAATATCTTTAGTTGAAACTTTGAGTAAAGAAAGAATGCCGACCAAAATCAAAATTGTTCCAATAAAAAAATTATTTTCATACAAAGCTAAACCCACTACCACTACAAAATAAGGAGAAACAATACGGCTGATTTTTTCAACGGTATTAACTAACTCCGAATTTGACTGGGAACTTAGCTCTGATTTTTCAGTTGTTGTTGTCGACTGAGTTGGCAATAGGATGTCTTGTTGTGAATTGTCCACAGGAATTCGAGGGGGAAGTTGAATATCTTGCAAATTTGGCTTTTCTGCTGGCTGTTCCGGTAATTGTTCTGGTTTTTGTGACTCGCGAGGCTTTCCAAACATACTCATTCCCAAGTTGGTTTATCTGTTATTTAGGATAGCTTGACTTTTTAAGCATGAAGGATGAGAACAGGGAAAATAAAAAAAGAGGTAGCAGAGATTTGCCTCCTCTTAAATCATGTCAAGTAAGTAAATATATTCTAAAAAGTTAAGCCAAGACGAAATCTACTTCATTTGTCCCGCCAGTAGTTCCCTGTCCTGAAACTAGTTTTTTGCCGTTAACATTTACAGCAAAAGCAGTGTCTCCCAAACTGAGATTATAATCGGTTTCATTTCCTGTATAGCCAACACTGGCTACCATTTGGCGACCTGCGTCAGTGTATTTAAAAGCCATCATTTGGTTTTTATTTTTTTGGTTATCTTTGGTCCAGATCACCATGTACTGATTCCCCTGATATTCAAATATTTTGGGGGAACGAGTGGGAACGTAACGTCCAGGGTTGCCAAAACTTTTATCTAAAAAATCTTGAACGGAACTAGGTTCTACAGTAACGTAGGCAACTTCGTCTGGAGCAACGTTTTCTGCATCACCCTGACTTTCGTCTACAACTTCTTCTTTACCCCGATTGCGAAAATAATCTACAGCTTTTTTAGTACCGACCGCGCCGACAGCAGCAACTCCAGCACCGATTAGTATATTGCGTAGTTTACTCATTAATTGCTCCACTAAGTAAATAGTAATCCTCTTTAGTTAAACAACAAGTTTGTCAAAATCTCAAGAGATTTGAGTTTTTTTTAAGAGTTCGGCTAATTCATTCATTGTTCATCTTCTCCACCAAGCACTCGCCTCAACTCAGCAAATTTCCGTAATTATTCGCAAAGCTCTCTGAAAATTCATTGACTATTAGCATTCCTTATGTGTAGAATAATACTTAACCTATCGTAATTTTCGGTTACTTTTCGCAACTCTTTAGGGGCGAGACATTAAAAATTCGCAATTTTCAATCACGTCAATACTTTAAAATCAGGAGATACTGCACTAGCAATGGGAGATAAAGATTTTTTCCTCAATTCGGATGACGCTCAAACTTTGGGTGATATTAACTACATGAGAAAGTCTAAAAGAGTTAGAAAGACTTTTCCTAAGACTTTAAAAAACAAAGATGGCTTTGAGATTACTGTAGATGTTTCTTCTATTGAAGATAGAAGCAAATTATATAATGGCAGTGGTAGCGGCAATCCTAACACTACCGTTTTTACTACTCCTACTCCTAGTTTTGAGTCCAAACCAACTTTTTCGGAAACTTATGTGGATACTCAACCACAGTCTAACGGGAATGATAGCACTGCTGAACCTGTAGAAAAACGCCGTCAGCAAGATTCTGGAATGGATATATTCCGTAACATGGCAAAAGGTATGCGCCGAAGATAATTAATTATCTATCCCGCCAATTAATTTAACTCTATTTCAAAATTAATGAGTAAGGTGCATTGTTACAATCCACCTTATTTTTTTTGTTTTGTACCCAGTCGCAGTTAAGATACTTGGGATGATTATGTAATAAATTTCGATCGCATGAGGAGTATAGACAATGACTGATACGCAAACACGCAAAGCCGATCACTTGCGTATTTGTCTGGAAGAAGACGTACAGTTTCGTCGCCTGACTAATGGCTTAGAAAATTATCACTTTACCCATTGTTGTTTGCCAGAATTAGATTTTAGTGAAGTCAATACCGCCACGGAGTTTTTTGGCAAAAATCTCGATGCTCCCCTGTTAATTTCTTCGATGACGGGGGGGACAGAACAAGCCAAAACCATCAACTATCGTCTGGCAGAAGTGGCTCAAACTTATCGTTTAGCAATGGGTGTAGGCTCACAACGTATCGCTGTAGAAAATCCCGATGTAGCTCATACTTTTGCTGTGCGATCGCTAGCTCCCGATGCCATTTTATTTGCTAATCTCGGAGCAGTACAGCTTAACTATACTTATGGTATCGAACAGTGTTTGCGGGTGGTGGAAATTTTAGAAGCAGACGCGTTGATTTTGCATCTCAATCCCTTACAAGAATGTATCCAGCCCAATGGCGATACTAATTTTAAAGGTTTACTCGATAAAATTAATCATCTATGTGAAAAGATTGCAGTCCCGGTAATTGCTAAAGAAGTAGGTAATGGTATTTCGGCAACTATGGCAACTAAATTAGTTGATGCAGGAGTTAAAGCGATCGACGTTGCTGGTGCGGGTGGTACATCTTGGGCCAAAGTAGAAAGCGAAAGAGCCGAAAATAAACTTCAACGCCAACTGGGCAAAACTTTTGCCGATTGGGGTATTCCCACTGCTGATTGTATCGTGCAAATTCACCGTCAGTACCCCGCTCTACCACTAATTGCTTCTGGTGGTTTACGGAATGGTATGGAAGTAGCTAAAGCGATCGCACTAGGGGCAGATTTGGCTGGTTTAGCTTTTCCTTTTTTACAAGCTGCTGCTGAATCTCCTCAAGCTTTAGATGAATTAGTACAATTGCTCGTATCTGAAATTAAAACGGTTTTATTCTGTACGGGAAATGCCAATCTAATTAGTCTTAAGAAATCCGATGCTTTGGTGAAAGATATTTAAGTGAAAGACAAAGCTAGTAGAACACGCAGATAATCTTGGCAAAATGATTGTCATTGATGCTGAGACTGGCGAATTTGACACGCCCTAGCTAAAGTTGTTTTTTAATTAAAGCGATCGCTTGTAAAACTTTTTCGGGGAAAACGACCACTAAGTTGTGCTTTTCGGCCCGAGCTAAAGCTGTTTCAATTGCTTTAACTTCATCGAGAATTGTTTCATAAACGGCATGAGAATTCTCTTGATGGATACCTTTGGCAATTAGCTCTGCTACTTCTCCTTTGGCTCTACCTCTAGAATCATCGTCTTCTTTGATAATAATGCGATCAAAAATTTGAGCAACTATTTGACCGAGAGCAATTAAATCTTCATCTCGGCGATCTCCAGGTCCTCCTACCACACCAATTCTCTGACCGTCCCAGTTACGGACAAAATTACCCACGGCTTGGTACCCATGAGGATTGTGGGCATAATCTACTAAGACATGATAGCCACCAAGGTCGAATAAGTTCATTCTACCTGGAGTTTGTTCGGCTGAAGTTTTAAAGGTACGGAGTCCCCGACGGATCAGTTCGATATCAACTCCTTGAGCAAAAGTAGCCAAACAAGCAGCTAAAGCATTAGCAATCATAAAAGGAGCCATACCCCCTAACGTGACTGGTGCTTTGACCGCTTTTTCTACTCGTAGCGTCCATTTACCTTCAATAATCGAAAGATAACCATTTTCGTATACAGCTGCCAGACCATTACGCCGAGCGTGTTCGATAATAATTGGATTATCGGGGTTCAGGGAAAAATAAGCAACTTTGCACTTAACTTTTTCCGCCATTGCTGCTACTAAAGGATCGTCGGCGTTGAGAATTGCATATCCGTCCGGTTTGACAGTTTCTGCCACGACTGCTTTAACCTTGGCCATTTGTTCGATGGTATCAATTCCACCCATTCCCAAGTGATCGGCGGCAACATTTAAAACTATCCCAATATCACAGCGATCAAATGCCAACCCAGAACGCAAAATTCCACCTCTAGCACTTTCTAAAACGGCAATTTCCACTGTAGGGTCTTTCAGAATTGCTCCCGCGCTATAAGGACCTGTATTGTCTCCTTTTTCCACTAAATAATCTTGAATATAAATTCCATCAGTTGTAGTATAACCAACTATTTTTCCTGTTTGACGATAGATATGAGCTGTCAGCCTGGTAGTTGTAGTTTTCCCGTTAGTTCCGGTAATGGCAATAATGGGAATGCGGCTCGGACTATTGTTGGGAAATAGCATATCTAGTACTGATGCACCGATATTACGGGGCAGTCCCCGACTGGGAGCGGCGTGCATTCTAAAACCTGGAGCAGCGTTAACTTCTACTACTACGCCATCCACTTCTCTTAAAGGTTTGCTGATATCGGGAGTAACGATATCAATTCCTGCAATATCCAAACCGATAATTTTGGCTACTCTCTGTGCTAACCAGACATTTTCAGGGTGAATTTCATCGGTGCGATCAACAGCAATACCGCCAGTGCTTAGATTAGCAGTAGCCCTAAGATAGGCAATTTTACTTTGAGGTAAGATGGCATCAAGACCGTAACCTTGTTTAGCTAATACCGTTTCAGCAGTTTGGTCGATGGTGATTTTAGTGAGGATGTTATCATGTCCATCCCCTCGGTTAGGATCGCGGTTGGTAATTTCAATTAGTTCTTGAATAGTTGAATTACCATCTCCTAGTACATGAGCGGGAATTCGTTCAGCAACAGCTACTACTTTACCGTTAATTACTAATACTCGATGGTCGCTACCGCGATAGTATCTTTCCACAATTACTGATCGGGTTTTGGAGGCTTGGCTAGCAAGATCGTAGGCAACCTCAGCTTCTTCCCAATTATCTATTTCGATAGTAATACCCCTACCGTGGTTGCCATCTAGAGGTTTGATCACAATTGGATACCCCCCCACATCATTGATCGCCTGTTCTAGTTCGTCGAGATATTGAATGACTGTACCAGAAGGAACTGGAATACCAGCATCTCCTAAAATCGTTTTCGTTCCTTCCTTATCACAAGCTAGTTCTACAGCCAGAATTCCGGAATTTTGAGTTAAAGTTGCTTGAATTCGCTTTTGATTGGCCCCATAACCTAGTTGCAACATTGCCCTAGCACTCAACCACATCCAGGGAATTTTACGAACTTCCGCTTCTTTGGTTATGGTTTCGGTGGAAGGACCTAAAGCATTACTTGCCGATAACTCTCTTAAATCTATCAGGTCTTGTTCTAACTCGGAGGCAGGATAAGTTCCAGTTTCCACAATGGATCTGCACAGTCTGACTGCGGCTCTTCCTGCATAGCGACCAGCTTGTTCTTCGACGTACTCAAAAACTACGTTAAATACTCCTGTTTGAGAAGTTTCTCTAGTGCGTCCGAATCCTACAGGCATTCCTGCTAATTCTTGTAATTCTAGGGCAACGTGTTCGATAATATGCCCCATGAGAGTTCCTTCTTTAACCCGTTCTAGAAAACCACCTTGATAACCGCGAGAACAATAGTGTTCGATTAAACTGGGTAAAACCTGAAGCAAACCGTCATAAAAGCCTGGAATATCATTAGAAGTTTTTTCGGTCAATTCCTCTAAATCCAGAAGCATTACAATTAGCTTGTGTCGCCGAATGCTCCAGTAATTAGGACCTCGTAGTGTCTGGGTTTTCAGAATTCTCATTGCTGTTTATTTTCTGAGATTAGATTCGGAAGCACGTGAAAGCTATAGTAGTATAGTCTCTCTTCCATTAGGATTGGCAAACTGTTCGTAGTGAACAATCTTCCAATCTTCTAGGATACAGTCAAGTCGATTTCGGGTAAAAGCCTTAATGTTAGGGATTCTTGACTAAAAAATCCAGTAAAGAACTAGAAACTAGAAACTGATTACTAATTAACTTTGTAGAGGTTGGCGTTTATGGCAATCGTAACGATCGCCATAACAGAGAATGTGTAATTTTAAATTATGGATGCTTAGAGGTTCACTACCGTAAACACTATTCTGGTTAGTGTGGGAGAGGGTTTGAGCGTCAACAATCGTGACAGTTCCCTTGCCAATTACTTTAATCGTTCCATCACTTTCAAACATGGCACAAGTATCTTCATCAATACCGATACCGAGTAAGTCGGGATGAGAAGCGATCGCGCTTAATAAACGAGCCAAACGGTTGCGATTGTAAAAATGTTGATCGACCAAAATTTCAGGAATAATTCCCAAACCCATTGCCATATCAACTAAAGCTCTATTGGGAGATTCCCCACTACTACCGCCAGCAATCATATGATGTCCCATAACTGCTGCTCCCGCACTCGTTCCTGCCAGGCTGATGTCTCGTTTTTGCGCCTTAGTCACGATACGATCCATTAAGGGAGTTTCCGCCAATAATCCACATAGACGAAGTTGGTCTCCTCCGGTCATAAAAATACCAGTACATTCTTCGACAAAATCCAAATGAATTGGATCGTCTGCGCTTGAGCGATCGCGTATGTCGATAATTTTAATTTGTTTAGCACCCATTTCTTCAAAAATGCGATAATAGCGATCGCCTATCAGTGTCGGTTCTCTTGAAGCGCAGGGAATAATGCCTAAGACCGCATCGGTCGCACCAGAACGATTAAAGAAAGTTTGCAAAATTTCTTTGCCGTGTACTTTATCTTCAGCACCACCAATAATTAAAATAGCGTTTTTAGTCAATAGATTACGAACTGTTTGTTGATTTTTTACTTCTGTATTGAACATAATTGAGCGTGCGGACAAGTAATTATATTTGTTGCTTACTAATGGTTGTAATGCTGCGGATTTAAATGTTTAATTTTAGACATTTTTAACATTGTAAAATTAAAGGTATCAAATACCCGATATTTTTATTGTTTGCTGCTTACTTTTTACTACCGAACTGTTTACTAATAACTTTTTATCGTCGTGAGATTCGATATCATCACTCTTTTCCCTGATTTTTTCACCTCTCCACTCAACTCTAGTTTAATTGGCAAAGCGATCGCCAAACAGATTGCCACGGTTAATCTAGTCAATCCCCGTGATTTTACGAGGGACAAACACCGCAAAGTAGATGACATAGTTTATGGTGGCGGGGTAGGAATGTTGCTGAAACCAGAACCAATATTTGCGGCGGTCGAATCTTTGGAAATGTCCCCCCGTAAAGAGATTATCTTAATGACTCCTCAAGGACAACCCCTAAGTCAACCTTTGTTGCAAAACTTGGCTACTAATTACGACCAGCTAATTGTAATTTGCGGTCATTATGAAGGTGTGGATGAAAGAATACGCCAACATTTAGTTACTCAGGAAATATCTTTGGGTGATTTTGTCTTAACTTGTGGTGAAATTCCCGCTTTGGCTTTATTAAATGGAGTGGTACGTCTGTTGCCGGGGACAGTAGGGAAAGTAGAATCTTTAAAAGCAGAAAGTTTTACAACTAACTTGCTAGACTATCCTCAATATACTAGACCTGTAGAATTTCGCGGTTGGGAAGTTCCTGAAGTTTTGCGATCTGGCAATCATCAATTAATTGAACAATGGCGTAAAGCCGAACAAATAGAGCGTACTCGCAATCGCCGTCCCGATTTGTGGGACAAATATCAAGATCAATCATAAAACTCTGCTGCATAAATATCTCCAAGCCTACATATTGAATTAGGGAAGAGATAAATCAAGATTTTCAACCAGATAATTTCAATTTTTTAGGTAAGAGGTAACTAAAATGAAACCCATTAACTATAAATTACATACTACAATAGCGATCGCAGCATTAGCAATTATCGGCAACTTAGCTCAAGCTCAACCCGCTTCAGCACAACTATTAGAATTAGCTACAGGGGCATTAAGTATTTTAGGACTAAAAGGACAGCAATCGGCTCCCCAATTTATGCAACCACAACCAGTTTATCCTCAAAATCGCAGTCTCACTTTTGGTGCTGATAACTTTAACGGCAACACTTTAAATTTCTGCATCACAGGCTGTCTTCCCAGTACTGCTAGTGTTCCTACTGCACCTCCTGTATTTGCTCCCCAACCCAGACCCGTAGGTATTCCCCAGCAACCTGGAGTTATTTCCCAACAGAGTTCTTTTTCTAGTAGTAGTATGGGAACTCCCACTGGTACTATTCCCCCAGGAGCAATGGTCAGACCTGGAGTCCCTGTACCTCCAACAGTAGTCCCTGTACCTCCTCAGCCTCAACCCCGCCGTCCCATCTTAACTATTCCTCCAATTTCTTTACCCTTTAATCTGTAGGTTGTTTAACCCTGAAGGGTTGACTATGGAACTTTATGTTAATTTTCATCTTTAATTTACCAATAAAACAAACACGCCATGCAATTGAGTTTGAACGGCGTGTTATTGTCTTTTTAAATTAATCTGAATGAAATTTTGCTGTCTTGGCAAGTTTTAATTAATTAGGAGCAATAGGTAAAAATCTACCTTCTACGCGATCGCGATAGGGTTGTACAGCTTCAGTATAATCAATCGGCAGCACAGTACATATGTTTTCATGAGGGCGAGGAATGATTACCCAAGATTCTAATGTCGCTCCCTCGACTTTACTAACCGCTTCAATACCAGCCGCCATAGCGGTTTTAACTTCGGAGACATCGCCGCGAATGTTGATATTAAAACGCGCACTACCGACCCTAATATAGCCAACTAGGGTAACTCGACCCGCTTTGACCATTGCATCGGCTGCTGCTAATATACCGGGAAATCCTTTTGTTTCAAGTGAGCCAACCGCAGATTGAGCAGGCATATATCCCTCCTGGATGTATTAGTTACAAATAAAAATTAAAGTAACTCTATATCATATTTACGAGTTTCAATTTTAGCTGTTTTTAGGAGTTTTGAATATAGGTAATTTTAAACACTATTATCAGTTGCAGTACTGCTTACTGTTGACTTCTTGGTTCAATCAATCAAAACATCTTCTTCTAATTGGTGTAATTCCTGTTCCCATTCGATATCGGGCATAGCTTCAAACGCCTGACGTACTGAAGTTTCCCACAGGTTACGAATTTTGGCAATATAAGGCGCACCGAGACGTAATTCGAGTTTGTGGCGAATTTCAAAGCTATTGGTTTTATACATAATTAAATTAATGGGGGGACCGACAGAAATATTCGATTTCATAGTAGAATCGATCGACAACAAAGCGCATTTAGCTACTGCTTCTAGGGGAGTGGTATAAGTAATCGTGCGATCGAGAATTGGTTTACCATATTTAGTTTCGCCAATTTGCAAAAACGGAGTTTCTTGGGTAGCTTGGATAAAATTTCCTTGGGGATAGATTAAATATAGTTGTGGTGTTTCTCCTTTAATTTGACCACCCAGTAAAAAATTACAGCTATAGTCAATATTGTCTTTTTCCAGCCAGGGACGGTCTAGTTCTTGAATTTCCCGACTCTTACTACCAATATATTCAGCAATATCGTACATATTGTCTAGGGTGTGCAAATTTTTTGCCTCTTGGTTTTGAATATCTCGATTTAATCGAGTTAAAACTCCCTGAGACAGAGAAAGATTGCCGGAAGTACAAATAACAATTGCTCTTTGTTTGGGTACAGATAAGTCAAACAGTTTTTTGTAACTAGATATATAATCGACTCCTGCATTAGTGCGAGAGTCAGCAGCCATTACGATCCCAAATTGATTGATAATCCCCAGACAATAGGTCATATAAATTTTTCTAGAAAAACAAATAATTAAGAAACCAGAGGATTAGCATCGAAGATGCTAACACCTCAACTCAGGTCAAGGGATTATCTATCCAATTGATGACCGCAGCTACTACAAAAGCGATCGCTTATTTTGGCTTCTTGTCCACATTGAGAACAAAAACGTTTAGTAGATGTAGGAGTTTTCCCTTTTCCCATAGTCATGGACATATTATCCATTTGCATGGACATCCGATTGATATCCATAGACATATTACCCATTTTCATCGGTTGCATCGACGACATTTTAAAACCCGGATTATTTTGAGGGGGGTCGGGAATATTTTCTAAATCTATTTTGATAGCATTATTTAAAGACGGTGGTGCAATAGTACTAATACTATTAGCTTGAATTAGAATGTAATGTTCACTGCGATCGCCTTGGATATGTAGGATAAAACTAGATGCGATCTGGTATAACTGCGGCAGTGCCGTCCAATTACCCGTAGTAAAGCTATTGTTCTGACTTTGCTGTTGTCCAGGACTACTAGATATTAAACTAATAGAAGTTTGATTTCCCTGATTAACAATAGTTAGCTGTTGACTGCTGCTTAAATTTACCCTGTAAGCCATAGTGACTGACCTAAATTAACTTGCTCCACCTTTTAATTCTAGTTATTTTTAGGTAAAAGGATGAACTAATTAATTTATGGATATCAATGACCGACCCGACCCAGTTCGTTTGGAAATTTTTAAAAATCTCTATCAATTTATTGCCGAACAGATGGGAATTGTCCTGCAAAATACTGCCGCTTCGGTAAATATTAAAGAGAGATTGGATTTTTCTTGCGCTATTTTTGGTAGTTCTGGTTCTTTAGTAGCAAATGCGCCTCATATTCCCGTTCATTTAGGTTCAATGAGTGCTAGTGTAATTAGTTTAATCAATGACGTAGGAGATGAAATTAAACCTGGTAATGTTTATCTTTCTAATAATCCCTATAACGGCGGAACTCATTTACCAGATGTAACTGTAATTACTCCTGTATTCTATAATTCCCCTCTCTTGTTAGCAGAGGAGAAGTTCAAACCTATATTTTACGTTGCATCCAGGGGACATCAAGCAGACATTGGCGGAATTACCCCCGGTTCGATGCCTCCCCACAGTAAAAATATTACAGAAGAAGGAATATTATTTGATAATTTTTTATTAGTAGAAGCAGGAGATTTTAGAGAAGCTGCTGTTAGGGAAATCCTGAATAATAATCCTTATCCTGCACGTAATATCGAGCAAAACATAGCCGACTTTAAAGCACAAATTGCCGCTAATAATCGGGGAGTTAACGAACTCTTAAAAATGGTGGAACAATATGGCTTAGAAACCGTAGAAGCCTATATGCAGTTCGTCCAAAATAATGCCGAATTAGCTGTTAAAGGTGCGATCGCGTCTCTGAAAAACGGCGAGTTTACTTACTATATGGATAGTGGTGCTAAAATTCAAGTTAAAGTAGCAATTGATCGAGATAATTCTCAGGCTATCATCGATTTTACTGGTACATCTCCCCAATTAGAAAATAATTTTAATGCTCCTGCGGCTGTAACTCAAGCGGCGGTTTTATATGTTTTTCGTACCTTAGTTAACGATAATATTCCCCTCAATGCTGGCTGTCTCAAACCCATAGAAATTATTATTCCTGAAGGCTGTATGCTAAATCCCACTTATCCCGCCGCCGTAGTAGCTGGCAATGTAGAGACTTCCCAGACTATTGTTGATGCTTTATATGGTGCGTTGAGTGTGATGGCAGCTTCTCAGGGTACGATGAACAATTTTACTTTTGGTAATAGTCGCTATCAATATTATGAAACAATTTGCGGTGGTTCGGGTGCGGGAGATGGTTTTCATGGTACGGATGCAGTACATACTCACATGACTAATTCTCTTTTGAGTGATCCTGAAGTTTTAGAATCTCGTTACCCTGTAAGATTAGAAAGCTTTAATATTCGTCATGGTAGTGGCGGTAAAGGTAAATATTCTGGCGGTAATGGAGTAGTGCGAAAAATACGTTTCTTAGAATCAATGACAGCAGGAATCCTATCCAGTCATCGGGTAATTCCTCCCTTCGGTTTAAAAGGAGGAGAAGCAGGTAAAGTTGGTAAGAGTTATGTAGTCAGAAAAAATAACACTATTGAAGAATTAGCTAGTACTGCATCAGTAACAATGCAACCAGGAGATTTATTTGTTATTGAAACTCCGGGCGGCGGTGGGTATGAGTTAGTAAGCAGGGAATAGCGCGCAAGGCAAGTGTAATCGCCTAAGACGGGAACAGGGAACAGTAAATGTTAACTGATACATTTAAATAAAACCGTGAAGCGATAATAATCAATTGTGAAAAAGAGAAATTATTTGGTACTGTGATAGTCTGACTGCAAAAATTCAGCATTAAATAAATCTTGTTGGACTGTTAATTAGTAATGAGTGCTTCAGCATCATCTCGCAATTTAGATTGGTTATATAGAGGAACGAGTGAAATTTTTCCCGATCGCCCTGATTCTGTTAATTTTGAGGAAAATTTGGCGCAAAGGATTAAAAATAGCGATCGCCCTTTACGAATTAAATTAGGAATCGATCCCACCGGAACGGATATTCATTTAGGACACAGTATCCCTTTTCGTAAATTACGGGGGTTTCAAGATGCGGGACATACTGCTGTAGTGATTATTGGCGATTTTACCGCCCAAATTGGCGATCCGACCGGAAAATCGGAAGTACGCCGTCAATTGACTACTGAAGAAGTAAAAACTAATGCCACTACTTATTTAGAACAACTACGTCCGATTCTAGATTTTGATACCCCAGGACGTTTGGAAATTCGTTACAATTCCGAATGGTTGGGAAAGTTAGATTTGGCTCAAATTCAAGAATTATTGGCTACGATGACTGTAGGGCAAATGTTGGCCAAAGAAGGTTTTGCCGAACGCTATAGCCAAGAAAAACCGATTTTTCTTCATGAGTTTCTCTATCCCTTGATGCAGGGTTATGACTCTGTAGCCGTAGAAGCCGATGTGGAATTAGGCGGTACGGATCAAAAGTTTAATATTGCAGTGGGAAGGGATTTACAAAAACATTTTGGTAAGACTCCACAATTTGGTCTGCTACTGCCAATTTTATTAGGCACAGATGGGGTACAAAAAATGTCTAAATCTCTCAATAACTATGTGGGATTAAAAGAAGATGCCCTATCGATGTATTCTAAACTGGAAAAAACTCCCGACGCTCTAATTAAAGATTATTTTGAGTTACTAACTAATTTAGATTTAAACTCCATACCAAACAATCCCAGAGAAGCCCAAAAACAGCTGGCGATCGCTATTACCTCTCAATTTCACGGGCAAAATGTTGCCACGCAAGCCCAAAAAACCGCAGAACAGATTGTCTTACAGGGAAATATGGCACTTAGTGATAGCGTATCGCAGTATTCTCTATCGGAAGTAGAATTTCCCGCCAAATTGTTTTATATTTTGAGTGTCAGTGGCTTGTGTAAGAGTAGTGGTGAAGGTAGAAGACAAATACAGGGAAATGCAGTACGCTTAGATGGCGATCGCGTATTTGATGTCAATCTAACTTTTAATTCTGCTGAAGAATTACAAGGAAAAGTCTTACAAGTAGGTAAGAAAAAATTTATTCGCTTGGTTGAATGATCTTTTGTTAATTGTTAATTATTGATTATTGACTTTTGCTTAAATCTTATTGGTTAAAAGGGTTAAATTGCAGTATTTGGAGTTTAGTTATTTTATTGACTACTCTCAATTTGGCCTGGAGTCAGACCAATACTTGTCCTGCTGATCTACAAAATTTAACTCCTTTATTACTCAAAGATTTACCAGATTATAGCAATCGAGTCATTCAAAGAACTCAAAAACTACATCGCGATCGCAATATTTATCGTTATATAATTACCGCAGGTAAAGCAGAGCTTGAACCTTTAAATTTACCTCAAATTCAATACAATTCTGGTGATTCTCAACCTCCTAAACAAGTATTTTTTACAGTCTTAGAAAGAGAATATAGTAATAATCAAAAAACAGAAATTCAAACTTATCATTGGTTATTTTTAACTCCCACTGCTAATGGTTGGCAGTTAGTAACTATGTTTTCCCGCTTTGGAGATTCAAGTGAAATCACTAGGCGGTCAGCGTTTCGAGGTCTCCTCGAAACTACGCCTACTCAAAACACTCCTCCCACACCTCCCAAAGAAACCAGCAATGGTATTATTGGTCGAGGGATTCAACTTTGGCTGAGAGATTGTCAAGCAGGGAGAATTTAATATTTTTCCTAAATTCCAAATTTTCCAATTACTAACCTGAGTCGCGAAAATTTTTTAACTAGGGGTTGACAGATGGCGATCGCTTATTTTAAAATTATATTCATAATGGGACTAGTTGCGCTTGTCGGCAAGGGTCAAGCCTCCCATTATGAATATCTTTTTTTAATTAAACCATGTCGCTGATCGCCTGTCAACGCCCATTCCCGCGAGTCAGAAACCTCCAAGGGGTCGTTCGTCAAGAAATTTGAGTCTTCTTAGCGATCGCGCTCTAAAAAAATCGAGGTTTTGTAGAGATATAAAGATTATCGCACAATATCTCGATTAGAATACAATCGGCAGATTATTGTTTCAATGTAGTTTTATCCCAGGTAAAAAATTTAATTTGTTGGGGTTGTTGCTTAGTTTCCGTAGCTAAGGTAGCGATATAATTTGGTTGAGGAATAAAGGGAACTAGCGACCAATTAGCATGATTTTCTGAAGTTTCTCCCACAGCTAACAAGGCGATCGCTTGTGGTTTTAAGGCAATTTCTACTGTATCTAATCCTCCAGCTAATCCAGAGCCGATCGCTTTTAAATAAGCTTCCTTTGCCGTCCAAAACTGGAAAAATACTCGTTTTTGTTCGTCTCCCGTCAAACTAGCAACTAAAGCTGATTCGGTTGGAGCAAAGAAACGTCGGGCAATTTTGTCTGCATCATCTAAATCTCTAAGATATTCGAGATCGATCCCAATACGGCGATCGCAAGTAATACCATATAAGGCAAAATCCTGAGAATGAGATACATTAAATTGTAGGTTAATTGCATTTAAAGAATCGGCTATTTCAGGTTTACCGCGAGAATTATACTCAAATTGGATGGCATCACCACTTAAATTCAAGTAACAACCTAATATCTTTCTTAGTATCCCTCTAGCAGCAACATAACGCTGCTGATGTTGAGCAAATCGAAACTGATCAGCTTTTATCCGCTCATCTTCTGCCAAAATCTCAGTTAATTGAGTAATTTCAGCCGTTGTTAAATTTAAATTAGCACGCCAGACATAAGTTTCATGCTGGGCTAAAACTAATTTATCAGGAGGAATTTGCCACACGGTTAATCAGTCATTGGTTATTGGTTATTAGTTATTAGTGATTTTAGAGCTTTTTGCAGTTTTTTCTGTTGCTCTGATGTTAGATGATTTTTCGCTGGCATCTTGAGTCGCGATCGCTTTGCGCCTTTGCTGCGCCAAGATCGCTGGTTTTTAGTCTTAAAATTGTTCAAATTGGGGAAAGAAGGTTAAAAAATCTCTAATGTTCGACTTTTCTTCCCCCAATCAAGCATGATGTCCGTTACTGGGGGGTTTGGGGGAGGATTTTTTAGGTTTATTGTCTGAAGAATCAGAAAAATGCCCGAATTTAGAAGAAAAAATGTTCTTCTGTCGCAGAGTATTTTGATAAGAACTAGAAATCGACTTCAGTAAAGAAATGCGAGACGGAATCGGGGTACGGGCCGGTTTAAAACCCTGTAAAACATCAGATAGCTGCAATCCTTCGAGTGGCTTGGCTTCCTTAATTTTATGCCATACAGAACGAGACATTAGTAGACTATTTTCTATAGGAATAGCTCCTATTTTATTGAAATATTCTTCCCGTTCTGGCTGATAGTCTGCCGAAACTATTTCTAAAGGTTGTAACTGGCAACTATAATTATCTGGCAATGGCAATTTTTTGTTCCCATCAGTCATTTTTTGAGTAATTTGCGCCATTTGAGCCATTAGCTTGGGATAAAGCCAAGTATAAGCCGGATTGACTGTTAATTCTGCTTTGTGAGGACGAGAAGCCTCCTTAGAACACTCTAATTTAAAATAGCCGATCGCCGCTTTGCGTTGTGGTTCAAACACATAGCCACTAACCACATCAGTCTTATTCAACCATTGTCGAATTTGGGAGACAGCGGCTTGAATTAAACTGGTTTTAAAATCATTCACATGGCGGTCAAAAACCTGACGCAATAAAGGAGG
Organism: Pleurocapsa sp.; assembly: GCA_050330335.1. Classification (GTDB taxonomy): domain Bacteria; phylum Cyanobacteriota; class Cyanobacteriia; order Cyanobacteriales; family Xenococcaceae; genus Waterburya. The sequence continues at coordinate 19,862 of JBHJNX010000092.1, forward strand.
CATGGAAATACAATCCAGTTGATATAGCAACGGTGCATCTGCATTGCCCACAGGCAAAAAGTTAGGTAAATCTGGACTCTGTTGAGAGAGTTGTTCGAGCAACTCAGCAGAAAGTTGCCAGTAAGTCATTTGAGCTAAAGGCTGAAAACCATTTTCTCGGTACAAAGCTAAATGATTGTTTTCATTGACATTAACTTCTAACATCCAAGTGCGTGCTTCCCAAATATTTTCCAAGCAATAGCGCAATAGGGCAGAGCCAACATCTTTTTGACTTTGAAGTAACTCTAATTTGGGAGAATTGGAATTAAGCAACACTCGTTCGACTCGCCAAGTACTTCTAGTAGTATTGAGAGAAGCAACCTGAATCAAACCCAAAACTTCTTCTGCTTGCTGGGCAACATAGATGCGCCATCCATGATAGTAAGAATGAGGCAAAAGACTCAAAAACCTCTTCAATCCGTACCAAGAACCAACTTGTTCTAATTCTTTATCTACGGTTAATAGACGTTTAGAAGTTTCTTGGGCGATACATTCGCCCACTATAGCATTAATTGCATCTACGTCCCGATATTGAAGAGGACGGACTACAAGTTTAGAAATATCTGGTACGGATGAAGTCATATTTTTTTGTTAATCAACCTTTTCTAATTGCCACAAAATTTGATTGCCTTCTCTTCTGACTCTGGAGACAACCCAATTACGCCAAGACCAGTGATCTCCCCTGCTAGTTACGGCACTGGCATTAATATCCATTAAATCGGCTAATTCAGAACTGCTGATTAAATAACCTTTGCTAGCTATTTCCTCGGCGATTCTAAGAGTATCAATTAAATCTCTCAGTTGGGTAACTCTTTCTGCACTTGATATTTTGATTTCTTCCATTATGTTGTTCGATGATTCCGTCATAGCTAGCTAAAACTCTCTCATTTTTATTTGTTTCTTGAAGTGAACTCGTGGGTTCGGATCAAAGTTTATCCGATAACTTTATTACCGTCATCTTAGCTAATTTGGAGGGGAGTTATCTGCTACTAGATTAATATATCTCAATCGTGCTGGTTGAAAATCTGGTTTTATTTCCAGTGCTTTCTCATAGCTGGCAATCGATTCATTCAATCTATTTAGCTGTTCTAAGGCACAACCGCGATTGTACCAAAATAAATGATTACCTGGCATAATTTCAATCGCTTTTTCCCAACTTTCCGTCGCTTCAGTCCATTTTTGCAATTGATATAAAGCATGGGCGCGGTCATTCCAAGCTTGATAATTGTTGGGAGCTACCACAAGCGATCGCTCAAATGATTCGATCGCTGCTTCGTATTTATTCAAACGACCTAATGCACTACCTCGATTGTGCCATGCTTCGGATAGATTGGGGTTGAGGTTTAAAGCTTTTTCCCAAGAGGCGATCGCGCCATTAAAATCTCCCGTACTGACTTGTTTAAGTCCCAAATTAAACCAGCTTTCGACTAATTCCATGACCGAATTATCGGCAACAGTGCGATCGCTTTGCTCTAATTGTTGATGAGCATTGTTAGAGAGTTCAGGTTCTGCTGAAGAAATGTTAAGTTTTTTTGATATTTGTTGAACCAAGCGGTCGTGTTCTTGAATCATTTTCATCAATTCTTGCCAATCTGGGTCTTTTAATTGTGAATTGTCAGCAATGGGAGAATTAGAATTTTGATTTTCCGTAGGTTGTTGCTTGAATTTGGGTGAGTCTTTAACAGCGTCCCCTGTATTCAATTCTGGTTTCGAGTTGTCTGTAATTGATTCTGACTGTTCTAATTCGATATTATCTACTAGAATTTCCAAATCATTACTAGAAATATCATCTAAATCCAACTCTGGAATTGTATTATTTGCAGGTAATTGAGAACTTTCTAGTTCCTGCTGGAGTTTTTGGTCAGCAATATCATCTAAATCCAACTCTGGAATTATATTATTTGCAGGTAATTGAGAACTTTCTAATTCCTGCTGGACTACAGGTGTTGTTGAAGTATCAAGTTCTTGGTTAAGAGATAACTTCTGGTCTGTATGATTGTTTAAAGAGAGATTTAGTTCGGATAAATTTTCTGCTTTTTCCTCAGCATTACTATTAGCGGTTGTAGATTGAGCATGAGGTTGAATATCTGCCCCATCATATTCCCAAATCAAATTGCTAGTATCGCCAAATAATATTTTTCGTCCAATTTGATAAGAAGTTAGACCTATTTGCCGTATTTGAGGAGTAGATTGAGTTAATTCTCCCAATCGCACCATCAAAGTCGCCATTCGTTGTATAGAAATGCTAGAAGTATTGGATATTTTACTGTTAAAACGCTCTAACCAAGCAACCCAATCTTTTTGTTCACCTCGGTCTTCCAATTGCTGGAAAAATTTAACAATTCGTATAGAATGCCAACCATGAGCAACTCCTTCTAAAAGCTGATTGAATAAAAATTCATAATTGGCATCTGTCAAAGGAGGAACAGAATCTGAATTAGAAGAATTAGAATTCGATTGGTTGTGATTTTGCTCGATTTGCCCGCTCTTGTGCCTCATAAACCTAGATCAAATATACTGAAGTTAGTAGGAAAATAAACTAAGTTCCACCAAATATTGCTCAATTGTACAGGGATAATTTTCGATCACCCAGTGGCAACTAGAAAGTCCCATTTTTACTATGTCTTACGAACCCCTACATCATAAATATCGACCTCAAACTTTTGCCGAATTGGTCGGTCAAGAGGCGATCGCTTTAACTTTAACCAATGCGATCGCTTCAGAAAAAATTGCTCCTGCATATTTATTTACAGGACCTAGAGGGACGGGAAAAACATCTAGTGCCAGAATTTTAGCGAAATCTCTTAATTGTTTACAGAGTAATAAACCGACTCCTTATCCTTGTGGTAAATGTGAGTCTTGTCGGGCGATCGCTACCGGTTCGGCTTTGGACGTAATGGAAATTGACGCAGCAAGTAATACGGGTGTAGATAATATTCGGGAAATAATCGAGCGTTCGCGTTTTGCTCCAGTGCAATGTCGTTATAAGGTATACGTCATCGACGAATGCCATATGCTCAGTACGGCAGCTTTTAATGCTTTACTCAAAACTCTAGAAGAGCCTCCACCCCAAGTAGTATTTGTCTTAGCCACTACCGATCCCCAACGGGTATTATCGACAATTATTTCTCGCTGTCAGAGATTTGATTATCGCCGTATTCCTCTAGAGACAATGGTAAAACATCTAGAATATATCGCCAAACAGGAACAAATTACGATTAATGATCAAGCTCTTACCTTGATAGCTCAAATTGCTAATGGAGGTTTGAGGGATGCAGAAAGCTTATTAGATCAGTTAAGTTTGCTACCAGAAACAATTACGGTCGAGAAAGTTTGGGATTTAGTAGGAGCAGTACCAGAAAGAGATTTATTAGCATTGTTAAACGCCATAAAGTGCGATCGCTATGCCTTAGTTTTGCAGCAATGTCGGAGTTTATTAGACCGAGGACGGGAACCTTTAGTAGTACTACAAAATTTAGCCAGTTTTTATCTTAATTTGTTAATTGCTAAAACTGCACCCCAATCTTCTGATTTGGTAGCGGTGACGGAAACCTGTTGGCAACAATTATGTACCGAAGCCAATAATTGGGAAGTTAACGAGATTTTAAGGGGACAACAACATCTTAAAGAAGCAGAAACTCAAATTAAACAGACAACTCAACCTCGTTTGTGGTTGGAAGTAACTCTTTTGGGATTATTGTCTCAAGGGAGAATACAGGAAACAGCAGTCAGAAAACAGGAGTTAGAAAACAGCAGTCAGGAAATAGGAGTTAGGAAACAGGGGACAGAAAGGGAGCGACCATTAGCAACTAATCATCAGCAAATATCTACCAGTAGTAATGAGTCAGCAACTGTTAACCCTCAACCAGCAGCAACAATTAATAATGAACTATCAACCATCAACCATCAACCTTATGAAGCAATTTGGCAGAAGGTACTTGATCGCCTTCAGCCTCCTACTACCAAGGCTTTATTAAGTCAACAATGCCATTTAGTCGGTTTTAATGGTAGTAGTGCGATCGTGGGTATTAGTTCGGCAAAATTACAAAAATTGCATCAAGGTAAAGTAGTAAACATTGAAACTGCATTTGAGCAAGTATGTCAGCGTAAAATTAAAGTCTCTTTAGAAGTAGCCAGTAAAACTCCTCAGCAATTTCCAGGCGATCGCTCATTGGTAAGTCAGACGGAAAGTGATGATAATACTGTATCTCCGTTTTTATCAGTTTCACAAACAGAAAATACCATAATTCAACCTCTAACTATTGAAAGTCTTCCAGAACCATCGACATTAGTAGAAGAGCAACCAATTAATCAAACGCCAGCCGAAGTAATACCTGTAATACCTGTAGATAGGCAAGTTACTCATAGCGATCGCCCTAAAACCGCTCCACCATCAGTAGATATTCCCATTGTTGCTTATCGCCCTTCGGCGATCGCCCAATCGCCAGAACAAGATACTGTTTCACATTTTCCTAAGCCAACAGAACCTATTGCCAATATTAATCAGCAAGAAGAAATAGATAATAGCAAGCAACAGTTACAGATTGAAAACGAGATTGAAGATGATGATAATTCAAATATTCTACAACAGGCGATCGCCGATATGGCTCAAAGTTTTGCAGGAGAATTAGTAGAATTATACCCGATTAATTTATCTCCCTCGACAACAGTTGTTCCTGAGAAGTCGCAACTTTCAACACCAGCAATTAAGCTTCCAGATTCTCATACCGTACTTAACAATCGACCAGATTTAAGTGAATACGATGATGATGAAGACATACCCTTTTAGAGGCTGGTAAATAAAAGATTGAGTTTAATTAATGCTGAAGGAAATAATTGTGAAATAGTCAATACCATTATTACTTTAGCCCATTCTCTGGGAATGAGTGCGATCGCCTGAAGCCAAATCATTTTTCGATCTACTGAAATTGGCGATCGCACTTGAATCAAATCAGATATTTCAGATTTTACTGAAAGATATCATCTTGATTCATTTCTAATTCAGAAGCCAAAATAGTTTGTAAATCTGCTGGTAATAAAACTTGATTTACAGCATGAATTACTCCATTACTAGCTTCAATATCTGGGGTAATAACGCTAGCATTATTAACTACAACACCCCTGTCGGTTACATCTGTAGCCAATCCTCCGTCAAGGCTAGCTACTTCACCACTAGAAATTTCACTGGATGCTACTTGCTCTGGTAAAACGTGGTAGGAAAGTACTCGTTGCAATACCTCTTTATTTTCTGGTTGTAATAAATAGTCTAATGCACCTTCTGGTAACTGATCAAAGGCTTCATTGGTAGGAGCAAATACTGTATAAGAAGCACTGCTATCTGACAATTTATCTGTCAATTCTGCTGCTTCTATTGCTTGAGCTAGGGTGCTAAAGTCTTCATTCTCAGATGCAACGTCTACTATGCTACCGGCTTGAGTATCGGACTGATTCGATTGATTCATCTCCATACCCGTATCACTAGAAGGTTCCATCGGATTGTTGTGATTATTAGCTAGTGCAGGAGATACAGACAATGCGCCTATACTCAGTGCGCCAGTTAAAATTAGTAATCGTTGAGAAATTTGTCTAAAAGATTTGGTATTCATAATTATTGCGAATCATTAAGTTAGTACACATCAATCTTAGTAATTATGACCCAGTAAACCCTCTAACTTTTTGGAGATATTAAAAATTCAAAAGTACTGTCTATCGACAACGTAAAATTATCAAAATTGGCGATCGCTTTTTAATTTAAATCAAAGAACCACCACAACTAGAACCACTTCCTGCGGTACATCCATAACAATAGTTGGCTGTTTTTATTTCTTGAATTACATCTAAATCACCAATTGCTAATAATTTGGCTACGGTTAACTGTTCTTGTTTGTTAGTTGTAGCAGCTAGATTTGCCATCTGATTGAAATCACAATCGTAGACATTTCCTAAATAGTCAATTGATAGTTCGTTGCGACACATTAAATGAGGTAAGGTTACTTTATTAAAATTATTTTCAAGAAATTGTAAATAAGCATCATCTAATTCTCTGCGCTGTAAAAATTGTTTGGTTCTACCAATAGGAATATTAGTAATAGTTAATAAATTATTGAATTTAAGATTAAAATGTTCGGCTAAATATTGTTTGTAATCTCCTTCTAGTTGTTGTTGATTGGGAGCTAAAGAAAATTTGTTGCTGTTAGGTAAAGCAGGATTGTAAACTAAATCAATAATTAAATTAGGGTCAGTTCCATAGCCCAATTGATTGAGTTTTTGAATAGCTCTAACAGAAAGGTTATAAACACCATTACCTCTTTGTTTATCCACATTAGATTCTAAATAACAGGGTAAAGAAGCAACGACTCTTAATTTATTTTGAGCAAAATATACTGGTAAATCTGTATAACCAGATTCAAAAAAAATCGTTAAATTGGAACGAACAATTACTTCTTTACCTAACTTTTTGGCAGTTTCTACTAGCGGTTTAAAACCATAGTTCATTTCTGGCGCACCCCCAGTTAAATCTACAGTTTGTATTTGGGGAAAGCGATGAATTAATGTAATTAATTGCTGACAGATTTCGGGAGATAATTCTTCCGTACGCTTGGGACTAGCTTCTACATGACAATGGGTACAGGCAAGATTACATTTTCTGCCTAAATTAATTTGTAAAACCGTAATCTTTAATTTAGTTAAAGAAGAACCAATTTTTTGAGAAAAAGGTATTATTTTAAGTCGATTACTTGTCGATTGAATCATAAAATCATTGATCATTGAACATTCAGTACTGTTTTGTAGTCTAGACTAGGTTGATGAGAAAGTGATTAAAATTCGATATGACAAATTTCAGCAAGGCAATAACCAGCAACGATTCAGTTAAGCCAAAAGTAGCAAAAGCGATCGCCCGCAGTCAAAATCATTTATTTTCGATTCAGTATGCCGATGGTTATTGGTGGGCAGAATTAGAATCTAATGTTACTATTACCGCCGAAGTTGTCTTGCTGCACAAGATTTGGGGAACAGATAAAACTATCCCCTTAGATAAAATAGAAACTTACTTGCGATCGCAACAACGGGAACACGGGGGTTGGGAACTCTATTATGGTGATGGTGGAGAACTTTCTACTTCAGTGGAAGCTTATATGGCATTGCGCTTATTGGGGCTGCCTCAAAACGATCCTAGCTTACTGCGAGCTAAAAAGTTTATCTTACAACGGGGTGGGATTACGAAAACTCGTATCTTTACCAAACTCCATCTTGCCTTAATTGGTTGTTACCACTGGCGGGGTATTCCTTCCATTCCCCCTTGGATTATGCTGTTACCAGAATCATCTCCCGTAACTATTTATGAAATGTCTAGTTGGGCGAGGGGCAGTACTGTACCTTTATTAATTGTCTTGGATCGCCAACCGATTTTCGCTACCGATCCGATGGTAAATTTGGATGAATTGTATCTAGAAGGAATCGATAATGTCAATTACCAGTTACCCCGCAACCATGATTGGACGGATTTATTTTTATTAATAGATGAAGCTTGTAAATTTGCCCAACAATTGGATATAGTTCCCTGGCGTACTGAAGGAATCGAAGCTGCCGAAAAATGGGTATTAGAAAGACAGGAAGCGACAGGAGACTGGGGCGGTATTATTCCCGCGATGCTGAATTCCCTGCTGGCTTTACGTACCCTCAATTATCATGTTGGCGACCCCATCATTCAACGGGGGTTTCAGGCGATCGCCAATTTTGCTATTGAAACGGCAACAGAATATCGCATTCAACCCTGTATATCTCCAGTTTGGGATACTGCCTGGTGTTTGCGGGCTTTGGTAGAATCGGGAATCGAACCAGACAATCCTAATTTAATCAAAGCAGGAGAATGGTTATTAGACAAGCAAATTCTCGATTATGGCGACTGGGCGGTTAAAAATAAGGGTGTTACCCCAGGAGGGTGGGCTTTTGAATTCGATAATCGTTTTTACCCCGATTTAGATGATTCGGCGGTAGTGATTATGGGTTTAAATAAAGTCAAACTACCCAATGAACCAAAAAAACATCAGGCGATCGCCCGTTGTCTTAATTGGATAGCTTCAATGCAGTGTCAGGCAGGAGGATGGGCGGCTTTCGATCTAGATAACGATCTCGATTGGCTCAATGCTATTCCCTATGGGGATTTAAAAGCAATGATCGATCCTAATACTGCCGACGTTACCGCTAGAGTCTTAGAAGCAGTTGGAGAATGTAATTTACCTCTGAGCGATCGCAGCCTGAAAAAAGCGATTTCATATTTGTTAAAGGAACAGGAAGCCGATGGCAGTTGGTTCGGTCGTTGGGGCGTTAACTACATTTATGGTACAAGCGGCGCACTATCGGCATTAGTGGCGATCGCTCCTTATACCTGTCAGTCTCCAATGCAACGAGGTGCTACTTGGCTATTATCTTGTCAAAACCAAGATGGAGGTTGGGGGGAAACCTGCGCCAGTTATGACGATCCTAATCTTAAAGGCAAAGGAGTCAGCACTGCTTCCCAAACGGCTTGGGCATTAATTGGTTTACTGGCAGTTCAAAATTTAATTCAGTCGGATATAAGTACGGCAATAGATCGAGGTATCGACTATCTTCTTACAACTCAACAAGCTGATGGTAAGTGGTCAGAAGCAGAATTTACCGGTACTGGTTTTCCCTGTCATTTTTATCTGAAATATCATCTCTATCAGCAATATTTTCCCTTAATTGCTTTGGCTAGATTTAAAAGTTCTACAGATAGTTGTATTTAACTAACCCTTGGTTATGTTTCCAATATTGCCTGTAGACGGCTGCGAAATTCCCCCTTGGGATGGCCACCTTTGACTTCACCGAGTATGGTAAAATCTCCTTCGGGGGAGTCACAAACGATATATGTGGGCCATCCCATACCTTCTTTATTAGGATATTGGCTGATTAAGATTTTGCGGTATTTACGATAAGTAGCCGTATCTTGCATTTTGACATCGATAAATTCTAAATCTAGTTCTTTCGCTACTTTTTCGTCGTAAAAAGACATTTTATGGCATACACCACAGTCTTCTGAAGAAAATTTAACAACAGCTTTAGTCATAATTGGGGCAATATGAAATTTTTAACGGATTTATTTCTGATCATAAAAATTTAGCATAAATATAAGCAATACTTTCCGATAAAATCTTTCTAAATCCCGCACTAGAAGCCCACCAAAATTTAGGATCGTAATCTACAGGAGGATGGGCGATCGCACCAACGGCAATTTCAGGTTCAAATACTTTTTTAAATAAAATCCAACTACGGCGAGTATGAACGTCATCGGTATAGATATTAATAGCATCTACTTGTAAATTGCTTTTTTCTAACCAATCTTTGACAGCGATCGCTGTAGACAAAGTGCGATCGCGTCCTACATCAGGAGCAGGTATGGCTTGAAGTTTATCTGGCTCAAAACCCATAGCAACAAAACTAGCTTGAGCAAAGATGGCAAAATTTTTATATTCTGTAAGATATTCTCCCCTACCTAAAGGCACGCCAGTAGTAATTAATAACTTATAATTACCCCGATCAAATTCGACCATCGCATCTTGAATCGCCTGATCCCCCAACCAACCTTCTACTACCAATACATCGGCAGCAATTGGCTGATTGTGAGCCAAAAAAGGTTGTAATTTAAATAAAATTAGGGTTATCGCCAATCCGATTCCGAACCAAATAATCAGCCAACCAAATACGGTTAATCCCCAACGGGGTCGATAATCGATTACACCCCAAAGTCTTCTTTTGGCTTTTTTTACCATAGAAAAACAAATAGCGATCGGTTAATTGCTATGTTTCTCAGCTTACTGCCGATCGCCGATAACTGATAATTGATAACTGATTATCGTCCGCCACGCTTGTCGCGATCTTGACGACGGCGATCGCGCCACTGAGCCGCAGATAAGTACAAAATACCCAAACTAACTAAACCCAGTAAACCCACAGCGACGAGGAATAGAGTATTTAGTAGAGAACTTGTTTCCACGATTCTAGAAGCCGTTACGCCCCCATACTACCATCGAGATCGACCAACTAAATAAAGCTAAAATCGTTACCCAACCTAATGTCAAAATATCCATATTAATTTTGTTGTGTGAAATATGCAGTTAATAAAACAGTCATAAACCTTATCATACTTCTAAGTGGTTGTTTTGTGGTGTGAATTGTGCCAATACCAACGGAAAGAATCGAATCTGTCAAAGCTGGAGCATTGGGAGCAGGTGCTTTTGTACTTGCTGAAATTATTGCTTTTGGCTTTCAAATCTGGACGTTCCAGACTTTTCCCTGGGTGGGAAATATAGAGTTAATCTTACAGTTAACCCTTGGCGCGATCGCTGGTTTTTTGTTTGGTGTAACCTATCGCTATATTATTCGAGACGATCGCAACTCTCATCTCAACGATGGCGCAGTGTTAGCTTTTGGACTTGTCAGGGGATTAGCCTCGATCGAAAATAGAATAACTATTTTTGATTGGTCAATGGTGATTCTAGTGATGCAAAGTTTAATTTGTTTTGCTTTCACCCGTTGGCTGTTAGATCTGGCGATCGCCAAAAAAATAATTAAACCGTTTATATAGCAGTACAAAGAAACATCATTCTGGAGTTTCTTGATTTATTCAGGCGATCGCCAGGATTTAAATTGAGGAACTCTAAAAAACTATAAATTTAGTTGCTTTATAGTACTGTATTGACTGTATAATTCTTGCAACCAAAAAATTATTACTTCAAGGAATATCGCTTTGAAACAGGGAATTTGTCGGTTATTATCTCTGGGTTGCTTGGCTTTAAGTACTTTGGCTCTATCTCCCGCCGCCGCACAAGTTACGTCCGATGGTACGACTAATACTAACGTCGATGCTAATGGAAATGATTTTACCATCAACCAAGGCGATCGCGCTGGTGGTAATCTTTTTCATAGTTTTAGGGATTTTTCTGTACCCAATGGCGGTTCGGCTTTTTTCGATAATGCAGCCGATATAGTTAATATCTTTTCTCGCGTCACTGGCGGTAATATTTCCAACATCGATGGTTTAATTCGTGCTAATGGTAGTGCGAATTTATTTCTGATCAACCCTAGAGGTATTGTTTTTGGTTCAGGTGCGCGGTTAGATATTGGCGGTTCATTTTATGGCAGCAGTGCCGATAGTATTTTATTTGATGATGGGGAATTTAGCGCGACAGATTTAGAAAATCCTCCTTTATTAACAGTTAATGCTCCTATTGGTTTGAGTTTCAGAGACAATCCAGGGGATATTGTTAATCGTTCTAACTTTGGTTTGAGAGAAACACCTCTTGCTCAAACACCTCTTGGCGAACAATTAGGACAAGAGTCTACTATTCGCGAATCAACTGGTTTACAAGTCGATAGTGGTGAAACTATCGCTTTAATAGGAGGAGACGTTATTTTTAACAATGCAGGAGCGATAACTGCACCAGGCGGAAGAGTTGAATTGGGTGGATTATCCAGTGCGGGAGAAATTACTTTTAACTCAGATGGTAGTCTAAATTATCCTGAAGGAGTAGCTAGAGGTGATGTTACTTTAACCGAACAATCGCGAGTTAATGTTACGTCAGGTGGCAGTGGATTTATTAATGTTAATGCTGGTAATTTAACTCTATCTGAGAAAAGTCAACTACTTGCAGGTATTTCTGAAAATAGTGGTTCACCAACTGCACAAGCAGGAGACATCACTATTAATGCCACTGATGCAGTCAAAATACTTGGCAGTAATGACGAAATAGGATTAGATACAGAAATCAATAATCATGTTGGGTTAACACCTCTAAAAAGAGATAATCCTGATGATAAAAGTAATGCTCAAGGTAACGCAGGAGTAATACGGATAAATACAAACTTATTAGAAATTAATAACGAAGGCAAAATTACATCTATCAATTTTTCAGCAGGAAATTCTGGTGAAGTTTTTATTGATGCTAATAATATTTTGATTGAACGAGGAGCTATCGCTAGTGCCGTAATTGATGCAAAAGGTAATGTAGGAAATATAACAATTAATGCTACAGATGCAGTTATTTTTGATAATGGTATCGATCAAGCAGAAAGTCTAATAATTTCTCAAGTTATTGGCGATGGAGAAGGTGATGCGGGAAATATTACTATCAACACAGGCTCTTTACTTCTGAGAGAGAAATCTTTTATTCTCGCAGACAATCAAAATAAAGGTAATGCAGGTAACATAACAATAAATGCGACAAAATCAGTAGTTTTAGATGGTACAGACCGCGTTTCTTCTGATGGTTCTGCTTTTTTTAACTTAATTATTTCTCAAGTACAAAATGATGTAGTAGGAAATGGAGGCGACATTAGCATCTCTTCTCCTCTAATTTCCTTGGCTAATTTTTCTTTAATCTCCACTAATGCCAAACAAGGTTCAATTGGGCAAGCTGGTAACATTACTCTTAATGCCGATACGATTAACCTAACTAACGGTTCGATTATTGATGCTTTAACTGAAAATGATTTTGATGGTGGTGATATTAATATTAACGCTAATTTTTTAGAGTTAAGCAATGGAGGCAAGATAGTTACAGGCAACGACAGAGGTGGCAGTGCAGGAAATATCGAGCTTAACATTGCTGGCGATATTATTTTAAGAAATGGGAATCCTCCCGATAATTCTCCTTTTTTTGAACAAGTTTTACAAAGTTTAATCTTTGAAACGGGAATATTTGCTAGTAATTTTCCAGGCTCGATAGGAAACGGAGGTAATATTTTTATTGCTGCTGATTCAATTAAATTTGAAGATCGAGGTTCAATTTTAGCAGAAACTGTCTCAGGAGAAGGAGGAAATATTACTTTAGAAACTCAGGATTTGATATCTTTACGCAACGATAGTTTAATTTCTTCTGAAGCCATTGGTATGATTGGTGATGGCGGTAATATCAATATCGATACTAGTTTTATTATTGCTTTCCCCAATGGTAACAACGATATCATCGCTAGTGCAGAAAGAGGACAGGGAGGCAATATTAATATTACTGCGGAAGCTTTATTTGGTATCGAAGAACGTCCTTTAAACGATCGCACTAACGATATTAATGCCAGTTCCCAGTTTGGTTTAGATGGTACTATTTCCATCTTTACTACCGATGTCGATGCCATTCAAAGGGATGCAGATTTACCCAGTAACCCAATTGAATCAGAACAAACTGTCGCCGAAGCTTGCAGAAATGATCTGATTGCTTCTTTAGAAGAAGACGATTCTACTATTAGGCCTAGTGGTTTAGTTGTTAAAGGAAAAGGCGGTATTCCTCACCAACCCATCGAACCTTTTAATGCTGATGCCATTTTAGTAGATGGAAAAATTAGTAGCCCTAGTCCACAAAGTCAACATCCAGAAATTAAACCCATCAAAACCAGCATTGGGGATATCTATCCTGCTAGAGGGGTTATCGTTAAAGAAAACGGAGATGTAATTTTAAC
>JBHJNX010000093.1:0-30901 GCA_050330335.1 Pleurocapsa sp.
CTTTTCATGAGGGCGTTTATACCGCCCGTCCCAACGAAGATCGCATTGGGCGCGTATAGCGTAGCTATACTTAAATCGCCCTCGCTTTATAGCGTGGGACTTCCCAGCCTAAAGGTTAAGTTATGAAATAAGCCAGAAGGATTGAAGCAATGGTGCAATAAAAAAATTATTTATTTCTATTCTTCATTCTTCCTTCTTTGCTTCAGCTTGACGGTTAGTAAATGCAATACCCATCATAATTAAACCAGGCCAATAAAGATAAGCTAAAATTTCTAAATTTTCTCCAAAAGTATAAAGAAACAAAATAAACAAAATTGCCATTCCTGTTGCTGCATCTTCATCAGTTTGGGCTTTAATTAACAAAAATACAAAACTTAAAAACATGGGAATGGCTAAAGAGTAAAAACCAACCATGCCTTTAACAAAAGCCAATCCTGCCCAGGTATGATGCGAACCAATAGGCATAAACTCCACTACATGAGGACCCATTTGCAAGATGCCATGTCCCCAAATCGGTGCTTCAGTTTTAGCACGATAAAAAGCAATTTCCTTTAATGCCGCTCTCACTCTACTAGATGCCGCTCGTTGTCCCTTAAAATTAGTCCAAAAAGCAGCGATCGCATTCATAATATTAGTAGCCAGAATACCGCTAATAACGCTGGCACTTCCTATTAACATCAAGATATAAGGACGAATTAATCGCGACAGAACAAAAATAAAGATGGGAGTGCTGAGAATACAGACTTGCGCCAAACGAGATTTACAGATCTGAGAAAGATAAATTGCACCAATAATGCCATACCAACGCCACTTTTTATCTTTTTCTTGCAGTGCTAAAGTAAAGTAAATATTGGCGACAAAACCCAAAGCAGGACCCCAGGGAGCAAACAGACGTTGGCGTATTTGTCCATCAAAATCCACTGCATACAAAGAAACATCAAAAAAAATCGGTCCTAGTCCCGCACCGACAGCTTTCAGGGGCGATACATATAAGGTTTGGGGTAAATGTAATATGGGTGCGGCAATTAATAAAGGTGAAATTACTAGCGTTTGAAAACAGATGATACAGGCAGCACGATAAATTATTTGTGGTCGAATATTCAAACAACCTGCTAGGGGATAAAGGGCAATAATTGCCCAACCCTTTGCCCAACCAATAGAAGATTTGATAATTTGAGACATAGGCAGATTGTAGTCTAAATGTCCCATAATTAATGCTACCTCCATCATCAGCATTCCCAAAATCCACACCCAAGTAATCCAGGGAATGACGATTTTTTCTTCAGAGGGAGTAGACTCATCCTGTAACCATAGCTTGAGTAGAAGATAGGCAAATAAAATCCAACCCACTACCGAACCAACAACATAAGTAGCACCTAGAAGATAAAAAAAGTACGTCCAAGTCATAGCGTACCAAACTACTCGTTCGGCAAAGTTTCGCGGTTGAATCTCTTTGGAGAATATCAAGTTGTTGGACTCCCAAGGATAAAATAGTTAAAAGAATTATGGGTTTAGAAAAATAGAGATACTAACTTACTTATTCATTATTCGATCGCTTTTTTAACTATCTGTTTGGAAATTTTCAACAAAGGTTCGCGCCACCATAATAAGGTCAATCCTGCACTGACGAATAACGAACCGATAAATGCACCAGCCATCACTAATTTGGGTTTGGGTGCGCTGGGTTCTGTAGGTAGGGTAGGTTCTTCGATAATCTGAATCATGGGGAAAGAGGCAAAAGGATCCCCTTTACTGAGATCGATTTTAGTCAGAGTAGAAGCAAATACAGCTTGGGCTATTTGTAAATCGCGGTCTAAATTGTCGTGAATTGATTCTTTTTCAGTGAAAAGATTTAATTTTGCCTTTAAATCTTCAATTTGTTCTTTTAAAACTGCTATTTGTCCTTCTAAACCTTTTAAGTCTGCATTCATTTTTACCAATTGAACGAATAAATCTCCCCGTTTGACTCCCGAACCATTGCTATTATCTAAAATTAATCTTTCTAAACTGAGTTGTTCGACGGGAATTCCCAGTAATTTTTGACCCCGTTGCAGTAAAGCTTGCAGAGAAGCTTGCTGTTTTTGTCTGGCTTCTACTACATCGGGATAATTGACACCACGACTGGGTAAGAGGTTAGTTAAGATTGTCGTCGCATCGGTGTATTCTACCAGGATTTTTTGAAACTCTTGGTCTGTTTGTAAAACTAGAGCATCGGCTGCTTTTTGAGGTGATAATCTTAAGGTGTTGGCTAATTGTTGCAAACTGTCGTTAATCTCGCGGTATCGAGCGATCGCATTAATTAATTCTGCTTGCAAATTCCCAATATTGCCAATTAAGTTTGTAATCTGATCAGAGGAACTAAAACCCGATTGTAATTTATAACTAGAGACTTTATTCTGAGCTTCGGTTAACTTAACACGAGTATCTTCTAAAACTTCTTGAACGGCTTTATCTCTTTCTGCTTGTTCTTGCGATCGCAATATATTTAAACGCTTATATAATGCTTGATATAATGCCCAGGCTTTTTTTTCAGCTACTTTCGGTTCTTTGCCACTAACTTCTAAGAGCAATAATGTTGTATTGTTAATTAATTCAACTTTTGGTTTGCCAAATTGAGATTCTGATATCTCTAGTGATTCAGCTGCTATGGTTAAAACCGTTCCGCTAGTTGCCATCAGTTTATAGTTTTCGCGAGGATCGGAATGAGCTCCGAAAGAAGTACCGCTAGAAGTATTTGCCTGACCAATGCTGGGTAAGTTAACGCTAACCCCAGGAGAACCTCCAGCTAAATGAATTACCATCTCACTAGTAAAACTTAAAGGAGTTTTTTTCAGATAAGTAATTGCCAATCCCCAGACAGCACCATTACAAATAGCAGCGAATAATAAATATTTGAGCCACCGCAACAAATTGTATTTTTTAGTTGTTTGTTTGTTGATGGTAACTAGGGACTCGGATGAAGATGACATTGATTAGGTAATAAGTAATAAATAATTAAGTAAAATCACTTTAAAATAAACCTTTGAAAGGATTGAGGATATCGCCTAAAAATTGAAAAATATCTCTGGTGTTAGTAACCGTTGAATCGTAACAAGCTACGCCATCTCTAGGCATGAGTAAAGGATTGTCGTCATCATTATGGGAATTTCGCAATAAATCTTCTACTCCTCTTTCTAGATATTTAGTTTCTCCTGTCAGGCGATTGACTCTGACCAAAATCGCTTGACGATTGGCATTGGTAGATTTTGTTCCACCCGCACAGTTAGTAGCAATTACCGCTTGGCTAAAACGCGCACCATAGGGAAAGGTAATCCCCTCCTCTATGTTGTTGATCGATGAAGTAGCATTACTACTAGAAGGAATGGTTAGGTTCGATACAAAAACTTTAATCCCCGGACGGGTAATTTCTGAGGGGCGAACTAACTCTGCTTGAAAACGTTCGGCGGCAGGTACGATAATGCGATCGCCTGCAATCAAAGGTATATTATTTATAGGTTCTCCTGTCAGCGCACCAGATAGATCGATAATTTGTTCTCGACCATCACGAATTAAACGAATCTCTTTCACATTGGCAGTAGGTAATACTCCTCCTGCTGCTTGCAAGGCATCGGTTAAATACCTTCTATAGGGAAATTCTCCAGTGATTTGATTGGCATCGGGAGACACTGCCGATTCTTTAGGATAGAAAGGAAGGTTAATTTGAATTGACCCTGGTTGGAATAACTCACCTGCTACATTTACAGTGATGGGCGACCATTGAATTACCTGAATTGTCATTTGTAAGGTATTGGGGGGAAAAAAACCTTTCCGAACTAGGGCATGAGCTAGTTTTTGCTCTACATAGGCTGGTTCTAAACCAACTACAGATATAGCACCGAGATAGGGAATTTCTAAATTACCTTCTTGGTTGACTTCGTATACTCGACTGAAATAAGACTCTTTGGGAATAGAAACTTCCAAGCGATCGCCTGAAGAAAGAGGCAAGGCTAAACTAGAGGCGGCATTAAATACGATCGTCATGATAATACTGAATTTCAGACAAACGCTACAGCTAAATTTTTGTTGTACAGCTAGTAACATTTAATTTTTGCCTCCGATTAAGACAATATAAATCCTCGTCATTGGTGGAGAGATAATTGTCAATTATTTACGACCGATTGCCAAAAGAATATACTGTCATCGTTAATCTAGTGTTCGTATTTTTACTTTTTCAAAAGTCAGAACTTCCTTTCAGCCAATCCTAAAATTAAAATATTGGATTTGACCACCTGATTTTCAACTATTTTTCGATCTTTTTTTTGATTGAGTTTTTTTTAAAAGTAATTTTACGGTTGACAATAATTAAAATCCCTAAATTCAAGTCTTTGAGCTTTCAGCTTTTTTATTGATTGTATTAATGACAAATAAATATTGAAGTGCTAAAAAAATAAATATTTGCTTTAATTTTGTAAATTAATTAAATGAAATTTTATAAAAATAATGATTAATCGATTAAAAGCTAAATTGAAAAATAACCAAAAATTAAGAATAATTTATCGAGCATTGTATCACAGTTGGCAGAAAATCTCGGTGCTATTATTTGTTACTTATTTAAAACGAACTAAATTTAAAACAGTTAATAGAAATAATTTAATAATTGCCAAGGAAAAATATAAATTACAAGCATTTAGCTCGGAAGAAATAGTAAATTTTGGAGATTTTTATACACTCAAGCCAATTCCAGAACGTATTAGCAAGCGAATATATCCAATGAAAGTCAAAATAGTTCAGCCATTTGTCTGTGAAATAGAACAAGCTGAAATAATTGGCAATTATCCTATAGCTTTTGATCGCGATCGCAACTTAATTTTAGAAACTACTTTACCTCGGTTTGCCCCCATTGAAGTTCATCTGGCTAAAAATGTTTCTATTAAAACTATAATTGCTGCTCAATTCAGTAAAAAAAATCGACAACCAGCAATAGAAACTGCTTGTATCTTAACTAATCCTTGGAGTAATAATTTTTGGCATTGGACTGTAGATACTTTAACCCAACTTGAAGGACTTGAATATTATCAACAACAAACGGGAATTAAACCCAAATTAATTGTTGAACCAAACTTACGTTCCTGGCAGCGAGATTCCCTAAAACTTTTAGGTTATAACCAAGAGGATTTAATTATTTGGCGTGACTTTAGACGGACTGTTAATAAATTAATTGTACCTTCTTTTCGCCGTTCTTATGAGGAGATACACGGAGAAATTTCAGTTAGTGCTTGTCAGTGGTTGAGACAAAAAATTCTAAATAATGTTGCCAAAATTGAAAGCGATCGCGCCTCTTTTTCTCCTCAAGTATTTATCTCTAGATGTAAAGCATTAGGCAGAAGAATTGCTAATGAAAATGAAGTAATCAAAGCTTTAGAACCATTGGGATTTGTGACTTATATCCTAGAAGAAATGAGCTATCTCCAACAAGTCCAACTATTTACCCAAGCTAAAGTAATTGTTGCCCCTCATGGTGCTGGTTTAACTAATCTAATTTTTGCCGAGAATCCTATTATTTTAGAATTATTCGGTGCTTATGTCGGTCGAGAATTTGCCAATCTTGCTAGGGGAATGGGGTTTAAATATGGCTGCATTGGCTGTCCGTCTCCCCGTGGGGAAGTCCGTCAAAAAGATGGAGATTTAGTAGTTAATACTACTGAGTTGCTCGAACTTTTAAAAATGATGCATAATTCTGACGAAGTCAGAGGAAGCTCCGTCGTTTTACGGCGGAGTCTCTCTGACAACGGCGACAAATAATTAGTTACTGTACACCATCTAAGATTGCTAGATCTAAGGTTTTTTTATAACATGGGCCGAGCTGGATTTGAACCAGCGTAGGCATAGCCAGCGGATTTACAGTCCGCCCCCATTAACCACTCGGGCATCGACCCCTTTGCATCACAGTTAAACATCCTAACACACTTTTGCAACCTAAGACACAAAGTTTAAAAATTAATTGAATCTTGACAATCTTTGACTTCTAAAGAGACTCTTTTATTGTTTTCAATACATCTTTACTGCTTAGGGGATAGGCAAATAAATAACCCTGTCCGTATTCGCAACCCAATTTACGGAGTATTTCTAACTGAGTTGTAGTTTCGATGCCTTCAGCGATTACATCTAGTCCCAAACTATGTGCCAAATTAACAATAGCTTCAACAATATCGTAATTTTTACGGTCTATTTTCGTACTAATAAACGAGCGATCAATTTTGACAGTATCTACGGGTAAATAGCGCAAATAGCTTAAAGAAGAATAACCAGTACCGAAGTCATCAATACACAATTTGATTTTCCGTTCTTTTAGTTTTTCTAAAACTTTAGTAACGGTAGAAATGTTTTCCATTAAAGTACTTTCAGTAATTTCTAATTTGATATTTTCTCCTGTTAGCTTTAACGATTGTAATAAGTTATCTATTTGTGATAAAAGTTCGGGATGATAAATTTGAATTCTAGATAAATTAATACTAATAGTTAGAGGAAAATTAGCCTGACAGTTTTGTTGCCAATTAACTAACTGACAGCAAGCTTCACTTAAAACCCATTGACCTAAAGCAATTATTTGTCCTGTTTCTTCAGATAAGGGAATAAATTTATCGGGAGGTATCGAACCTAAAGAAGAATGCTGCCATCGCACTAAGGCTTCTAAGCAGTCGATTTTTCCCGTTATTAACGATACTATCGGTTGATAGTTAAGATATAGCTGTCCCCGATCAATGGCCTGTTGTAGCGCAGTTTCTAATTGTAATTTTTCTACCGCAGTTTTGTACATTTTTTCATCAAATAAAACTGCACTTTGAACGAAATTAACTTTAGCATATTGCATTGCCGTATCTGCTGCTTGCAGGAGTTTTTCAGGTTCTCGTTCCTCGCGATCGCTCAGAGCAATACCAATACTAACAGTAGAAAAAAAAGCACTTCCTTGGACTTGAAAGGGAATAATTAATTGATGATAAATTTTATCGGCTTGATGGAGAGCGTCTTGTTTATTATTAATATCTGTCAGCAAAATGGCAAATTCATCTCCACTCAAACGAGCTACAACATTGTTGGCTTCATGGGGGGTACAAGCTTCTAAACGCCTAGCAATAGCAGTTAATAATTTCCGACTCAGAACATAACCCAAGCTCTGTTTGATCGTGCAAAAACGATCAATGCTGAGAATTAAAACCGCAAACATACACGATTGTCTTGTTCCAAGACGATAGTTTTCCTGACAGCGAGCTAATTCTCTTTCTAAATATTCTAAAAATAAAATCCGATTGGGTAAGTTAGTTAAACTATCATAATATGCCAGATATCTTAATTTAGTTTGTGCCTGACGGTATTCTTGTCTGAGTATGGCTTCTCTTAATTCTCGTTCTATAGCAGGTATTAAACGAGCGAGATTTCCCTTAATTAAATAATCGTGTGCGCCAGCTTTCATAGCTGCTACGGCTGTCTCTTCGCCAATTTTACCTGAAACGATAATAAAAGGTAAATCTAATTCTTCCTGTCGAAGTATCTCTAAAGCGGCGATCGCGCTAAACTGAGGCATAGAATAATCAGCCAAAACCACATCCCAAGGTTTGGGATTTTTGAGGGCATTTTGCAGTTCTGTCTTAGTATCTACTCGTTGATGAATTATTTGATAACCACCACGTTCTAGTTCTAAGACTAACAGTTCGGCATCGTCTTCTGAATCTTCAATGATTAAGACTCGCAGAAGTTTACTCATTTGGAACTCCAGAAACAGGGGGAAATTGATTGACGAGCAACCAATACGTACTTATTTCTGTAACAAAATTTTGCAACTGTGTAAAGTGTATTGGCTTACGGACATAACTATTGCAACCATTAATATAACTGTCTATGATGTCTTGTGGTTCATCTGATGAACTAATTATGACAACTGGTAATAGTTGAATTTGGGAATGACTGCGAATGCGTCTGAGTACTTCAATGCCGTTAATTTTCGGCAAATTCAGATCTAGTAAGATTAAAGCCGGTAGGGTATTCTCGCGATCGCAATATCTCCCTGCCCTTAAAAGATAATCTAAAGCTTCAAAACCATCTGATAGTACGATTAAATTATGTTGGACTTGGCTTCGCGAAAAAGCCAATCTCATTAATTCTCGGTCATCTGGGTTGTCTTCTACTAATAATATAGTTTTATTGGACATTATTCATAATTTAATTGATACTTCTCGCAGAAACCTGAATGTAAGCTAAGGGGGCATACAAGCCCCGTCATTTAAGGCACAATTTCTGTTTAGAGCCTAAAATGTAGCAATAAATTTATTGGTTAAAAATATAAGATAGTAATATACAGTCAAGATAAAATCGAGCGAATGATTAACTAATTTAATACCTTTTGTTAGATAAAATTCTGTCATTGATAAATTTTTATCAAAAAAACATTTTTTAGAGGTAAACTTTGTCAAAAGTTTAAAGATACGATTACAGCAATAATTTACTAGCTCATGCTATCTAACTAAGTATTATTTAAGAAATTAATTAAGTTTTAATTTGACAACAGAATAATTTTTATCTTCTCAAAATTAGAACAGAATCACAGCGAAAAATCCTCAAGTTATCATCAATATACTATCGAGTGGACATGAATAATATTCCCGATTTAACTAACTACGGATATGAAATTAGCCAAGAATTAGGACGAAATCGAGAAGGAGGTCGTATTACTTGGAAGGGAAAAAACTTATCAAGTAATCAAATAGTAATAATTAAACAATTTTGTTTTGCTACTACCGCTTCAACTTGGTCGGGATATCAAGCTTATCAACAAGAAATTCAACTATTACAACAACTAAAACATCCTGGGATTCCCTGTTATTTGGCAAGTGTAGAAACCAATGATGGTTTTTGTTTAATTCAAGAATATAAAGATGCACCCAATTTAAGCGATTGTCGTCAATTTAACCTCACTGAAATTAAACAGATTATTTTAGAAATATTAGAAATATTCATCTATTTACAACAGCAAAATCCTCCAGTATTGCATCGCGATTTGAAACCAGAAAATATTTTAGTAGACGATCGCCTTAAAGTATATCTGATTGATTTTGGTTTTGCTCGTTTGAGTGATGAAGAACTATCTGCTAGTAGCGTGTTTAAAGGAACACCAGGTTTTATGCCCCCAGAAAGCGCGATCGCACCCAGTTTAGCTTCCGATTTATATAGTTTGGGAGTCACAATCGTGTGTATCTTAACTCACATCAAAAGTTCCCAGATATTACAATTAGTTGCAATGGACAATCCCCATCAGCTTAAATATCAGCATTTATTACCCCCATTGAATCCTCGATTTGTTCGTTGGCTAGAAAAAATGTTAAAACCTAAGCTTAAGCAGCGTTTTGCCAATGCAGCCGCCGCTAAAGCTGCTTTAGAGCCAATTGACTTACAGCTACCAACTGCCACAACTGCTCTTTCATTTCCCAGTGTTACCCAAATTGATCAACCTAGCGCGATCGCTACAACAGCCTTATTATCCTTAAGTATGATCACTGTACTAGGGATTAATTTCGCCAAAAGTCGGCTCGAACTAACTGCCCTAAATATCGCGATCGCCATTGTAGCTGCTATAGTAATTACCATTAGTCAATTGGGGGCTGGAACTTTAGCCACCACAGATAAACAGGAAAATAAATCGGCGATCGCTTTAGCCGTAATTATTCCTATTTTGGTAGTAGCGGTTAGTGGTTTGATTTTCGGCGGAAGGGAAGCAGTAGCGATCGCAGCAGCCATACCTCCAGTTGAAATTATTACTTTGTCTTATTTTTGGGGACAAAAATCTTTACTAGCTCAATCTCAACTTAAACTAAATATTATTTCCTGGTTCGGCGCGATCGTATTAGGATTTACTTTAGGACTAAAATTAGTACTCTAATATAAAATAGTTAATGACCATAGGCTCCCGCAAAAAGTTGTTGTGGAGGAGAATACATTGGACGAATTTAGGGCAGGATTGGAATTAGCTACAGAAGAAGAACTGCAACAAATCACGCAAATCCTCTTCCATCGTCGATTTAATCCCTTAGATTATTGGCAAACCCCAGAACCGTTATACATTCAAAGTCAAGATTGGGACATTTGGATCGATTCATTAGATCGAAGATTTCGCTACCTAGCGGCTGATGGGATTGCTGTATTGCAAGGACGCACTCAAGAACTATCTTATCGAGATATCCTCATCCAAGTGTGCCACTATCTCAAAATACCTTACTCTAACCGTATGACCACTACGGATATCGAGGCAGAAATCTTCTTACATTTAGTTAGCAAAGCCTGGCAAAAACTACCCCCTAGCGAAAAAAAATCCCTGCAACACAAAATTGGGCATTCTCTAGCCACAGCTAACCCTCCTCAAGCTTTGCCCCTACAGATACAAAACGATCCCCTGAAAATTCTGCTCAAAGGAAGTAGCTTTTTAGCAGTTAGTTCGATTCTCAAACCTTGGTTACTCAAACATATCGCCCGGCAATTTGCTCTACATTTTGCTACCTATCAGACTACTAAAGCGGCACTAATTAAAGGTGGAACAGCAGCAGTAATTGGTATTCAGAGTAAATTGGCACTACAAGCAGCAAAACAGGGAATGACAATGAATGCCGCTCGTTATGGAGCAGCTAGAAGTGTTTTGGGATTACTGGGTCCAATTATGTGGGGTTACTTTATCGCCGATTTGGGATGGCGGGCGATCGCCACTAATTACAGTCGTACGATCCCGATTATCTTTACCCTAGCCCAAATTCGCCTGATTCGTGGGGATTATTTAGCGACAGTTTGAACATTGAACATTGAACATTGACCATTGACCATTGACCATTGACCATTGAACATTGAACATTGAACATTGAACATTGAATATTGACCATTGACCATTGACCATTGACCATTGAACATTGACCATTGACCATTGAATGATAAATGATAAATGTTAAATGATTTGTGGTGGCTTTTTCAATGTAGTGTGTTAATTTTGCCCCTGTTTCCTGCTTTGGGGGCTATTGGTCTGTTAATAGTAATAACAGGAATTTGGCGCGATCGCTGGAGTCAAATTATTAGTTATCCTCTCAATTGGGGCTTGGCACTATTTGGCGTATGGTTAATTATTAATTCCTTTTTAGCCGCTTATCCCCAAGAAGCTTGGTTGGGATTAGCTAATTTTTTGCCGTTTTTGGCTTTGTTTGCGGCTTTAAGTCAATTAATTAAATATCCCTCTCAACTACGGCGATTGTCTTGGTTGTTGATTCTGCCTTCTTTACCTATAGTTATTCTCGGTATGGGTCAACTCTGGCTGAATTGGTCAACTCCAGATTGGTTGGCAGCAATTGTAGGTTGGCAATTAGTCCCCCAAGGAGAACCTCCAGGGCGAATGTCGTCGGTGTTTATTTATACTAATTTTCTGGCTATTTATCTGGCGATCGCCGCAACTCTGGCGGTAGGAATTGCGATCGCTCAAAAGGAAACAAGAACGAGGAAAAAGAAACAATGGTGGGTTTGGTTGTTACTTATTACTATTATTTTCTTGGATAGTTTGGGTTTGATTTTAACCAGTTCTCGTAATGCTTGGGGAGTCGCTTTTTTAAGTTTTATCGCCTTTGCGGTATATCTAGGTTGGCGTTGGCTGGTATATGCCATAACTGCCGCTACCACGGCGATTCTTTGGGCTTCATTTTTACCGGATTTGGGTGGTCAATGGTGGCGTAAAATCGTACCAGCTTTCTTGTGGGGCAGATTATCGGACCAAATGTACCCAGATCGCCCCGTAGAAACTTTAAGGATTACTCAATGGCAATTTTGCTGGAATTTAATTCAAGAGCGTCCTCTAATTGGCTGGGGGTTGCGGAACTTTACTCCCTTGTATCAAGCAAAAATGAATGTCTGGTTTGGACATCCCCATAGTTTGTTTTTGATGTTAACTACAGAAATTGGGATCGTCGCTACCATATTACTATCAGCTATTGTGGCTTGGGTAATGACAAAAGGAATACTATTACTTAAATCGGATTTTTACCAGCGAGATCGCCCGGTCTTATTTAGCTATTTGGTTGCTTTTACTGGCTGTATTTTATTTAATCTGGTTGACGTAACGATTTTCGATTTGCGAGTCAATCTCATGATCTGGATTCTTTTTTCGGCTATTAGCGGTATAATTCTACAATCAATTGAGAATCGATTATTTAAGTTTTAACTAATGGCGATCGCCAGAAAGAGTCTTGCTTTAATTAGTGGTTTTTTTGTATTTATCAGTATTGGAATTTATAGCAGTCGTAATTCCTCAATTTTTTATCGACTTCTCAGTCAGTGGAATTGTCTTAACTCTTCGTTACCAATATGTAACCCTGCGAATGCCGAGACAGTACAACCCACCGCTACAGGAAAAAATGGTGTAGTTGTCTCGACGCAACAAGAAGCTTCCCAAATTGGATTGCAGGTACTTAAAGATGGTGGAAATGCGATCGATGCTGCGGTCGCAGTGGGTTACGCTCTGGCTGTGAGCGATCCCTGTTGTGGCAATCTCGGCGGTGGTGGTTTTATGTTGATTCGCCTAGCTGATGGTAGAGAAACTTTTATTAATTTTCGGGAAACTGCACCGGGAAATGCTACCAGAGATATGTATCTCGATGAAACTGGCAAGATTATAGAAGACTTGAGTACTAAAGGTTATTTAGCGGTAGGGGTTCCGGGTACGGTTAAAGGATTGGATTATGCTCTTACTAAATATGGTACGATGTCTCGCGATCGCCTTATTTCTCCTGCGGTAAAGTTAGCAAGAGATGGTTATGTCTTGCAACAGGGAGATGTAGAGATTTTTGAGGCGGGAAAAGAAAAATTATTAGAACCTAATGTTGCCGAGATTTTTTTAAAAGATGGGGAAATATATCAACCTGGAGAGGTTTTAATTCAAAATGATTTAGCCAATACTTTAAGTTTAATTGCCAAGCAGGGAGCGGAGGCTTTTTATCAGGGAGAAACAGCCGAAAAAATTGTTGCTGCCAGTCAAGCTCATGATGGGATTTTGAGTTTAGCAGATTTTACTAATTATCGAGTCAGCGAAGACAAACCAGTTAGCTGTCAATATCGCGGCTATCGCGTCATTTCTGCACCTCCTCCTGGTGGGGGTATCACTGTCTGTCAGATCTTAAATATCTTATCTGGTTACGATCTCAAAGCATTAGGCTGGAGAACTCCAGCTAGTTTGCATTATCTGTTTGCTTCTATGCTATTAGCTTTTGGCGATCGCAATAGTTATTTAGGCGACCCCAATTTTGTTAATAATCCTGTAGAAAAACTGCTATCTGAAGAATATGCAGCTAGTTTAAGAGCAAAAATTACCTATAGTGCTATTGACCCTCAATCTGTCTATAACAATATTCAACCGGAAGGAACGAACACCACCCACTATTCTGTAATGGATAAATGGGGTAATGCCGTAGCAGTAACCTATACTATTAATTCTTATTTTGGCGCGGGAGTTATGGCACCGGGTACGGGTTTTTTACTCAACAACGAAATGGATGATTTTACCAGTAAACTGGGAGCAGCCAATCAATTTGGTTTGCGTCAGGGAGCAGCTAATTTAATCGAACCTGGAAAACAGCCCCTCAGTTCCATGTCTCCTACCATTGTTACTCAAAATGAACGAGTTTTTTTAGTTACGGGAAGTCCGGGAGGTTCGACAATTCCCACTACAGTAGTGCAGGTAATTACCAATGCGATCGACTATGGTATGAATCTCAATGATGCAGTGAATACATCCCGTCTACATTATCAAGGTTTTCCCGACCGCATTCTCAGCGAACCCAATGCCGTCACTCCAGAGACTATTAGAGGTTTGAGATTGAGAGGGTATAATATAATTCCTTTTCGTACTTGGGGTGCAGCTGAATCGATTCTAGTCAATCCCCAAACGGGTTTATTGGAAGGAGTTAACGACATTCGCAAACCCGCAGGAAAAGCATTGGCTTATTAACCTGAGTTAACGTCATTTTATCCCTAACTGAAGTTTATTGAGGACTCATACTAAAACAGGTAAATTATGGCGATCGCTCTAGAAGTTACAAAAAAGGCGGGCAATGCCCACCAAGTAAATTTAACCTTGCAGTTTTTTACCTAACAATTGATTGGTTAATTTGGGATCGGCACGTCCACTAGTTTTTTTCATTACCTGTCCGACAAGGAAACCTTTAAGTTTGGTTTTACCGCCACGAAACTGCTCTAATTCTTGGGGATGAGCGGCGATCACTTCATCGATGATTTGCTCAAGTTCTCCTGTATCGGAGATTTGAATTAAGCCTTTTTTCTCCACTAATTTTTGTGCCGAACCGCCATTTTCTATCAGTTCAGATAAGATGTCTTTGGCAATTTTGCCGCTAATCGTACCTTTATCCATCAAACCGATTAATTCGGCTAGGGTTTCGGGTTTGAGTTTGGTTTCGGTAATCTTGAGGTTATTACTGTTAGCATAAGCCGCAATGTCACCCATTACCCAGTTAGCAACTTGTTTGGTGTCGCCACCAGCCACTACTGCTGCTTCAAAATATTCCGCTACGGCGCGATCGTCTGTAAGCACTCTAGTATCATAAGCAGATAAACCCAATTCCGATTCGTAACGGTGGCGTTTTTCTACGGGAAGTTCTGGTAATTCAGCTTTCCAGGTTTTTAATTGTTCTGGAGATACTTCAATAGGTGGTAAATCTGGTTCGGGGAAATAACGATAGTCGCTACTTCCTTCTTTTAAGCGCATACTTTTAGTACATCCTGTTCCTTCTTCTCAAAGGCGGGTTTCTTGATAGATGGGTTCGCCATTTTCGATCGCGCTAATCTGTCTTTCAATCTCGTAATCGGTCGCTTTTTGAATGGCACCAAAGGAATTCATGTTCTTAATTTCCACTTTAGTGCCAAATTCTTTTTGACCCACGGGGCGCACAGAAATATTTACATCGCAGCATTAGGAGATGTCAATCTCAATCTCAACTTTTCGACGACACTGTGAAGATGATGGCGGTTTAAACGATAACTTAAAGGATGGGCGATCAATCTCGCAGTGCTTTCATAAAGGACATCAATTTCCATCAAACCATTTTCTTTGAGAGTTTTGCCCGTAGAAACCAAATCGACGATCGCTTCAGACATTCCCGTAATTGGGCCTAATTCTACCGAACCATACAAAGGGACGATTTCCACTGGTAAATCTATACTATTGAAATAATCTCTAGCGCAGTTGACAAATTTAGATGCAACTCTTCCATGGGGTGGTAATTCTACAGAACGTCTGTAAGAGCTAGACTGAGGTACAGCAACAGACATACGACAGTAGCCAAATTTCAGATTCACTAAATTAGCTACCTGGGGCTTTTTTTCTTTAAGTACGTCGTAGCCGACAATTCCTAATTGCGCCTGACCGTATTCTACATATACAGGAACATCTTGCGCCCTAACTAATAAAGCTTTAGCAGAGTTAGTGGGGTCGGCAATCTGCAACTGACGATTAGTTTGATCGAGAAAAGCACTAAAATCCCAACCAATGTTTTTAAATAGTTCGATACTATCTTTCAGTAGCGCACCTTTCGGTAAGGCGATGGTAATCATAAGAGTTTTATTGGAGTTATAGGCAATGCAATCGCGCTCGATTATCATACCATCAAGCCTCAAGGAGAATCACCTTGAAAACGGCCATCCCGAACTGAGGTAAAAAAAAGACGCAGCGATAAATAGCTACGTCGATAAAATTATTACTTATTATTTAACTTATAACACCAATCGCACCAGCCGCAGCCGAAGCGATGGCAGAAATTAAACCGGTAAAGAATAACCACCAGGAAGCAGTAGCGGCAGCCTTACGAGTTTCTTCTACCTGTTGGGACGCATATTTCTTGGCTTCTTCTAAACGAATGGCCGCTTCGGTTTGAATGCGTTCAGCACGTTGTAAGGTGCGATCGCGAGTTCTTTCAATTTGACTGATAATCCTTTCGGCATCGGCTTGAGAAATATCATCACGAGAACTCATAACGGCAATCAAGGTATCGCGATCAATTTGAGAGAAGCGGTCTTTCAGTGCAGCAAAACCTGCTTGGGGGTCATCAAATAAGGTATTAATATCGTGTTTGATACCTGCGTAAGCCAGTTCAGGACGATCCAAATTATCGAGATAGGCTTTGATTTTAGCCAACATACGATCAATGACAGATTTAATTTTATCTTGCACCATCTGCAATTGGGCTAAAATATTATCTCTAACGGCTAAAATTTCATCTACGACGCGGTTGACATCTGCTTCTGAGATATCTTCTCTTTGGGTTAATAATGCGACTAAAGTATCGCGATCAAACTTCGATAGTCTTTCTTGGAGACTTTCTGCGCCAGCACGAGGATCGTGCAGCAATAGTTCTACATCCCGTTTGATACCCGCAGGACTTAATTCGGCTCGATCGGTAGAACAGAGATAATCGGCGATCGCAGTTTGGAAATCTTGAATTGTTTCTTGAGTGCGAATAGCGGCACGACGGGGTGCTTTGGCAATTGCCCGCAGGGTAGACTGTACGTCATCGATAATTCGGTTGACATCAGCTTCACTTAAGTCACGACGTTGGGCTAACAACTGTACTAAAGTATCGCGATCCATTGCTGCCAAACGCTGACGAATAGCTTTAGAACCCAGTTTGGGGTCGTCTAACAATAAACTTAAATCCTGCTGAATACCTCTGGGGTTGAGTTCAGGCTTGCCAGTACGACGGAGATAATCAGAGATCGCCGAAGTAGCTTGCTCGTATTGTTCCTGTGCTTTTCCTGCTAATCGACCGGGAATGCTGCTGACTCGCATCCAAACACCTTCGACAGAATCGATGACATCTTCTACTTGTTCTTCGCTTAAATCCTGACGTTGAGATAACAACTGAACCAATGTATCGCGATCAAATCGAGATAATCTTGATTGTAATAAAGAACTTCCTACTTGGGGGTTTTTGAGCAATAATTCTAATTCTCGTTGAATACCATCGGGATTGAGTTCTTCTTTACCCGTATCTCTCAGATAAGATTGAACTTGCAACCACTGTCTGTCAGCCACTGCCTGGGCTTGACCGAAATCTTTTTGCGCTTCTTCTAAAACGCGATCGCGTGCTAGTTCTAATTCTCCTGCGATGGTAGAAATTTCCACTGTATCCAAATCGCCCCGTATTTCTAACATCCTTTCGAGAGTAGGACGGTCTAACACTGCCAAACGAGTGCTTAACTGTTCCGGGGAAGCATTAAAATCTTCCAACAACGGTTTAAATTCAAGCTGAATTCTCTCAGGGGTGAGACTATCTTTGACGGTAGTAGTGAGATAATTTTCTACATCTACCATCAACTCAATACTTTTTTCTCTAGAATAGGCTGCTTCGGCAGTAGTCAGTACTTCCAAACGAATTGCTTCTAGCCAATTAGCAGTATTACGAATTTGAGATTGAGACAATAATCCTTTTTGTTTGAGGATGTCTACAAAATCAGCACGATTGATTTGCTTGAGATCGCCAGCTACAGCTAAAGGATCGGCAGCAGGGTCATAAATTATATTGCGAAATTCGCGGTCAAGATTGTTTTGTTTGAGTTGCCAGGGATAGGCATTGAGAAGATAGTTTCTTACATCTTTTTTAACTGTTGTTTCAGTAGTATCTTTCAATCCCACAGTGGATGCTACTTTATTAGTTTGTTCTCCAAACTTTCCTTGTAATTGTTGTAGTTGACCGACAATCTTATCCACGTCGAAATCACTTAAATCGGTACGTCCCATAACCATACCCACCAGGCTATTCACACTCAAGCTAGCAGCTTGAGATAGAGGATTACTAGTTTGCGCGTGACGGCGTTTTGTCATCTCATCGATTAGAGAATCCAACTTACCACCAAAGTCCGTACCAGTAAGTTCTTCTTTAGTTGCAGATTTGAGATAATTAGCCAAATCACTAACAGGATCACCAGCAGGAGTCATCTTGCCAGTGGTTTTATTCCATACCGTTTCTAATTTAGCAGCAATCCGGTCTATATCTTTTCTCGATAAGTCAGAGCGATCGCTAATTAATTGTACAAAAGTGTTGCGATCAATATCCCGCAGACTTTCACTATTTGCGATTTCCTGTAAATTTTCATCATCTAGCAACTGCTCAAAATCTCTAGTAATGCGGTCTACATCTATTCCTGCCGGTTTAACAGATTGTAAAAATTCTTCAACATTCTCTCGCATCGATACAGGATCGATCGCCATGCCCAATTCTTTTCTCACCGCAGCCGCAGCAGCTTCAGCCGTATTGACAACCTGTTTACTAGCTGCACCTGCACCCAAAGCTGCCGTCGCTGTACCTAAAAGTGCCTGAATCCCAGAAGTCGCAGTATTAGCAACTGAACCCAACAGTGAACCAATTGCTCTAGAACTAAAGAGCATCATCAAAGTAAAGAAAGTTCCCCAGATGACTAAGCCCACAATTGCGCCAGATAGGGGAGAGACAAATAAGCTCAACTTAACAGCTAAAAGACTGGCAATGAATAAAGCTAAGGTAACACTAATTAAAGTACCTATACCCACTGCCATGCCAATTTTTTTGATCGTGCTGCCCATACTATCAGAACTAGAACCGCGATCGCGTAGACCATCGATATTTCTCTCATTCAAAGATTCTAAATCGCGCGTGTTGGGTGGGGAAGAATCAGATTTAGAACTTCCTCCAGCCATAGATATACCAGCAGCAACTCCCAAGTTAGTAAATAGTAATTGAAGAGCAAAAGCCAATACTACTCCAGCAATTAATGCGGAAAAAAATTGAGGCCCGCTAAACACAAAAGCAGTATCTTGTACCGCCTCTAAATTTGGTTGGGGTTCTACCAGTACCTGTGCCAGTAGCATTATTTCCTTATAAAACACGGTTTTTTCCTTCTTAATAGTTAAACTTCACCGGGCATACAAGCCCTGCCTCTTACAAACAACATGAATTTTTGAATAATTCCAACAAAATAATGTTTTTGTTCCCCACCAGGTTATGCAATATAGCTAAAAAAATCTTCTTTCTTAAGATAGGTAATTAACTTCTATTTGTTGATTTATATTTGATGCAACTATTTCTTTTGACAGATTAATCAGCAACATTTTATTGACTATATTGAACAATAACAACTAATACAAAAACCTTAAGGAGAAAATAAATATGAGTACAGAAGATAGAGCAGAAGCTATAGCCAAGAATATTGAAGGTAAAGCTCAAGAAGCAATGGGTAAAGTCACTGGTGACAAACAAGACCAAGCTGAAGGTAAAGCAAAGCAGGCTGAAGCATCAGTAAAACACACTGTAGAAAATGCTAAAGATTCAGTAAAAGATGCAATTGACTAATCGACAAAAGTAATAAATAATATTGCTTTAAAAAGTCCAAGTATATTTTACTTTTCTAGAGGGAATATCTTGGACTTATTCTTTGTATATATATTGTAATTAATTTAACGCCAGCTATGATGGTGTAATCTTAGTACACTGCGGCGAATGTTTAAACAGTTGCTATCTGTATTTCTGGAATCTCGTTGTCTTTTGTGCGATCGCGCTACTGGGGAGACAATTTGTCTTTATTGTCAGAGAAAATTAAGCAGCTATCAAGGCGATAATCATAGTTGGCAGGGGGATTTACCCATATTTGCTTGGGGTAAATATGACGGGTCTTTAAAAAGAGCGATCGCTAAACTAAAATATGAAGGTCAATCAGAAATTGGCAAGATTTTAGGTAAATGGTTGGGACAAACTTGGAAACAAAACAATCTCATTTCAGGACGAAACATTTCTGTAATTCCCATTCCCTTACATCCAGAAAAATTAAAAACGAGAGGCTACAATCAAGCAAAAATTATTGCTGAAGGATTTTGTCAAGAAACCGGGTATTACCTACAGCCAAACAGTTTAACTAGAGTACGAAACACCAAGGCAATGTTTGAATTAAATGCCCTAGAAAGAATAAGCAATTTAAACAATGCTTTTGCTCTTGGCGATCGCTTACCTCCATATCCTGTATTAATATTAGATGATATTTACACTTCGGGAACTACCGTCAGAGAAGCGACTAGAGTTTTACGGCAACATCGAGTTAAGGTAATTGGAGTGGTAATTGTAGCTCAAACCAGTAAGCTTGAGACTTAACTTGTCTTCTCTGATTGTTGATCGAAATTATCACTTTTAATTAATAATTAACTAGTTGACAATTAATATCATTACAAGTAATATCTAAGAACTCAAAAGTAATTACCAGTCAAGCATTTGACGAGTTCTAAAATAGTTTATTTTAGAAGATTTATCAATAAGATAAAACTCGTGAAATCAAATAAATATGGTTCAGCCTTCATATTAAAATAATAATCATTATCATTTTAGTGGGTGAGGAAAAATTATAACAATGAAAATTTTCAATCAAACAACTTCAATAATCTTTGTCACTTTAATTGCCAGTATCTCTAATCAAACAGCAGTTCGAGCCAATAATATTCTGCAACAAGTAGAACTATATCAGCAAGAAAACCAAAATAATCTCTCTCAAGTAACTAACGTCAACCAATTGCGAGATGTATCTCCCACTGACTGGGCATACGAAGCTTTAAGAAGTTTGGTAGACCGTTATGGCTGTATTGCAGGTTTTCCCAATCAAACCTATAGAGGAAGTCAGCCGTTATCTCGTTATGAATTTGCGGCAGGATTAAACTCCTGTTTGAATCAAATCGAAAGGCTAATTGCTTCTTCCGAATCCATAGTTAGGGAAGATTTAGAGACGATCAACCGTCTTTCTCAGGAGTTTGAAGCCGAATTAGCCACACTGGGGGGCAGAATTGACAATATTGAAAGTAGGACGGCATTTTTAGAAGACAATCAATTTTCTACCACCACCAAATTAGCTGGAGAAGTTATTTTTGGTCTGGCAAGTATAGTTTCTGGGTCAACTGATGACGGTAACCAAGATCTCGATCGCGTGCCAGTTTTAGGCTACCGCACCCGATTAGAACTAGAAAGTAGCTTTGATGGGGAAGATTTACTATTTACCCGCCTATCTACAGGTAATTTTCCCGCTTTTGCCGACGAAACAGCAACTTTTCAGGGAGATTTGGCTTTTGCCGAACCAGCAGAAGGGGATTTAGGTCTAGAAGTCTTATTTTACGAGCGTCCTATAGGAGAAAACACCAATATTTTAATAGGTGCGGCAGGATTAGCTGCCGATGATATTGCCAACACTGTGAGTATTTTAGATGGTGATGGTGGCTCTGGTGCAATCTCTGCCTTTGGTACGCGCAGTCCGATTTATCTACCACCAGGAGAAACAGGTTTGGGTATTATCCATCGTCTGGGAGACAAAATCGAGCTTAGTGCAGGTTATTTAGCAGGAGAAGCTAGCGATCCCAGTGAAGATAGCGGTTTATTTAATGGCTCTTATAGTGCGATCGCCCAAGTCTTATTTACTCCTTTTGAGCGTTTAAATATCGCTTTTACCTATGTTAACGGTGAAAATCAGAGTGACACGGAAACCGGCAGTGATTTATCTAACTTACAATTTTTAACCGAAGAAACCTTTGGCGAAGCAGTACCAACTTCTCATAACTCTTATGGAGCGCAATTTTCTTATAATATCAGCGATCGCCTGGTTGTCGGTGCTTGGGGTGGCTTGAGTAAGGTAACTACCCTCTCTAGCTTGGACGGACAATTAGATCGCGGCACACAAGACATCTGGAATTGGGCAGCTACATTGGCTTTCCCCGATTTAGGTAAAGAAGGAAATTTGGCAGGTATCATTGTGGGAATGGAACCTTGGGTAGCCAGTTCTAGCATCGACACCCCAGGTTTTACCGAAGATGAAGAAAAATCTCTCCACGTCGAAGCTTTCTATCAATATCAGATTAACGACAATATCGGCATCACTCCTGGAGTAATTTGGGTGAACAAGCCCGATAACAACAACAACAATGATGACTTGGTTATTGGTACGATTCGTACTACTTTTACCTTCTAAGCAAGGGTGATTCAGGCACATTAAATGTTAAATGATCAATGATTGCTGCCAATGGCAATAATTTATTGGTATCATAATTATTTACAGGAAATTTTCTGCCTACTAAAACATACCAACACAATGGAAGTGGGATTTGCCCGCTTTTTTTATTGTCTGATATTTGCCTTAATCTCCCTACCCAAATGACCCATTCCGTTATTCCGCAAATTATTGACCTGGCAATACCCCTAGCTCAAGAACTAGACTTAGAAGTGATAAATGCCGTATTTCAAACCAATAAAACACCACCAGTTTTAAGAATAGATATACGCAATCCCAACTCGGATACCAGCCTGGAAGATTGCGAACGGATGAGTCGTATTTTAGAAGCTAAACTAGATATTACTGAAATTATTCCTGGTTCTTATGTATTAGAAATTTCCAGTCCAGGAATTTCACGTACCTTAACCACAGAGCGAGAATTTATTGCCTTTAAAGGATTCGGCGTAATAGTAAAAACCTTCGCGCCTTACAAACAACAAAAACAATGGCATGGCAATCTTCAAGGCAGGGATGAAGCAGCAATTTATCTTTCTCAAAAAGGAAAAACCATCGCTATACCCCGTAATTTAGTAGCCAAAGTACAGCTAGACGATGGTTAAACACTAAGTTTGGCATGGTGATTGCAGCCAAATTACAACTCAATAATTGTCAATAACTCTATTAGGAGATAACATTATGACCTTGGTCAGTTTGCCTGGTCTGAGGGCAACCATCGACGAAATTAGTAAAAGCTATAACCTTCCAGCATCTGAAGTACAAGAAGCTCTGAGAGAAGCACTGCTTAAAGGATACGAGAAGTTTCGCCGCTCTAAAGAACGCGATCGCGATTTTAGTGAAGAATATTTTGAAAATTTTAAGGTTCAGTTAGATACCGACGAAGAAGGATTTCAAATTTTAACCACTAAAGTGATCGTTGATGCAGGTAATCAAGAAGTAGGCGATCGCGACCATCAAATCGCTTTAAGTGAAGTTCAAGAACAAGTAGATGATTTAGAAATTCAAGTGGGTGATGCGGTTTTAGTAGATGTCACCCCCGAACAAAAAGATTTCGGCCGCATGGCAGCCATTCAAACCAAACAAGTGTTGCTGCAAAAATTGCGCGATCGCCAGCGTAAATTAATTCAAGAAGAATTCCAAGATTTAGAGGAAACTGTTTTACAGGCAAGAGTCGTTCGTTTTGAAAGACAATCGGCGATCGTCGCCGTGAGCAGTGGTTTGGGACAACCGGAAGTAGAAGCAGAATTACCCAAGCGGGAGCAATTACCCAACGATACCTATCGTTCTAATCTGACTTTTAAGGTGTACCTCAAAAAAGTTCGCGATACTCCCCATCGCGGGCCCCAACTCTTGGTATCTCGGGCCGCCGCAGGTTTGGTAGTAGAACTATTTAGTAACGAAGTACCCGAAATCGAAGAAGAAATTGTCCGCATTGTAGCGATCGCTAGAGAAGCCCATCCCCCTTCCCGTCATGTGGGAGTTCGGACTAAAATTGCTGTAGATACCCTAGAGCGTGATGTAGACCCGGTAGGTGCTTGTATCGGTGCTAGGGGTTCCCGCATTCAAGCAGTAGTTAACGAACTGCGGGGGGAAAAAATTGATGTAATTCGCTGGTCTCCTGACCCCGCCACCTATATTGCCAATTCTCTGAGTCCTGCTAGGGTAGATAAAGTAATTCTCGCAGATACTGAAGCCAAACAATCTTTAGTTTTGGTAGCAGAAGACCAATTGAGTTTGGCGATCGGGAAAGAAGGTCAAAATGTTCGTCTAGCAGCGCGTTTGACGGGCTGGAAAATCGACATTAAAGATATTGCTACATATAAAGAAGAAGACTTTGTCAGTAGCGAGGAAGAAAGAGGACTGCTAGAGGATTCTGCCGTAGGGTATGACGACGATCTCGAAGATTCAAAATCAGAAAATCTAGTTCTGGCAACAGAATCAGCAGAAGTCGCAACTGTTGACAATCAAATAGAAGATTGACGGAGCTTTTCGTTACAAAACGAAATCATATTCTGAATATCCTAACCTAAAATAGCCTAATGCTATACAGCAGGAAGCAGAGAACAACATCAAGTGGAGAAGATGGTGAAGTAGGGGAGGAAGTTGGCTCTTACTACTTCAAACACTTCACTATCTTTATTGCTTTGACACCCGTTATTGTAATAAAGTGACTGATACTTCCTATTGTCTATGAAACCCAATTACCGACGTTGTATTAGCTGTCGTAAAATAGCACCAAAAGAATCGTTTTGGCGTGTTGTGAGAACTTACCCAGACAATCAAATTGCGATTGATTGGGGTAGCGGACGTTCTGCCTATATCTGCCCCAATGCCGACTGCATCAAGCAAGCCAGCCAAAAAAAACGTTTGAGTCGCGCTCTCAAAGCTTCTGTTCCTAAAAACATATACCAAAATTTACAAGAACGTTTGGTAAAGGAATGTTAAACTCAAGCAACAAAAAACCAATTTCTTGACTTGAAATTCAAAATTTTAAAAACACTTCTGTATTTTTTCCTAAAATAGAAAATGTAAGGAACTGCCTTAAAGTAATTTGGTAATTTTACTGAGTATTGTGATACAACTCAGTTTAATAATTTACTAAACCTTTAGCCGCAAACCAACCAAAACATGAAAGACTACAGGTCAAAACAAATGGTCAGAAAATAACTATCAATTAGCAACCAAGGGGCATACTGGATGAACAACGGCAAAGTTAGAATATACGAACTATCAAAAGAATTAAATTTGGATAACAAAGACATTAAAGATATTTGTGAACAACTCAATATTGCAGTCAAAAGCCATAGCAGTACTATCACAGAAGCCCAAGCAGAAAGAGTAAGAGCGGCATCTGCAAAATACGTCCCTTCTGAATCGACAAATGATATGGCCAAAGACTCCAAAGATCACAAACCTCAAGGAAAACGTAAACAGCAAATTTTAGCAATTCACCATAAAACTAATTCATCTAACTCTACTGCTCAAGCTACAAAACCAGAACCCCCGAACAGTCCTACCTTGACATCTTCTCCATCTCTTAACAAACCCAAATCACCTAAAACTGACAATTTATCATCAGAATCAACAGTGCAATTGAAATCCCCTCCTGCTAGAGAATCACAGAAAGCTACGGCAGAATTTAAATCTGCGCAGGATAAATCTTCCCATACTCCCACAGTCCAAGAAACTGACTCTGCTTCAGAGACAGAAACTCCTACTCCTCAACCAGTAGCCAAACCCTCCAAGTTAGTAAATCCCCCATCTCGTCCCCAACCGAATAAACCTCCAAACCGCAAAGCTGGAGCTAAATCTCCTGTTAAACCAGTAAAAATTCGTTCTGCTAAACCCCAAGAAACTCAAGCTAAACCAGAAGACTCAGAAGTCAGTAAAGTGGCAGCAAAAGTACAACTGCCCAAACTACAAAAACCACCAAAACCACAATCAATTAGTAAACCACCAGAAGAAGACATAGAAGAAACCCCAGTCGACCTGGTAGAAGAAGAGGATGGTAGCGATAATAGCGAACTCATCCGTAAAAATGACACTAGACCTACTAGACTAAAACGTCCTACTCCTCCTCGCAAGGTTCAAGAATGGGAGGATGAAGACGAAGACGAACAAAAATCTAAATCTGGAAAAGGTAAAATTGGCGCGAAAAAACCCCGTCGTCTCAAACCAGTTATTGATGATGAAGATGATTTTGAAGCTGAAATAGACTCCGTTGCAGTTAGCACAGCATTCAGTTTATCGACGGCTCGTCCTCCCAAACCCAAATCTTTACAAGGGCAAAAACCAGCAGCAAGCGGCAGTAAAAAACCGCGAAAACCATCACCCAGGACCGAAAAAACTCCTAAAGTTGAACGGCAGTCCCGCAAGGCCATAGTGGAAACAGTGCCAGAAATTATTACCCTCTCCGATAATTTAACCGTTAGGGAACTGGCAGACAGACTTAAAACTCCAGAAACCGACATTATTCGAGATTTATTTGCTAAAGGGATTGCAGTTAACATTACTCAAACCCTAGATCTAGAAACCGCTCGTTTGGTAGCAGAAGAGTTAGGGGTGATGGTAGAAATCCCCGAAGCGCGATCGGCAGCAGTGAAAGAAACTGATATGCTCGATGTGAATGATTTAGAAAATCTACAACTACGTCCTCCTGTAGTTACTATTATGGGTCACGTAGATCACGGTAAAACTACTCTCTTGGATTCTATTAGAAAGAGTAAAGTAGCTCAAGGAGAAGCGGGAGGAATCACCCAGCATATTGGTGCTTATCACGTAGATGTAGAACATAACGGTGCTAATCAGCAGATTGTCTTCCTCGATACACCAGGTCATGAAGCTTTTACGGCGATGCGCGCTAGGGGTACACGAGTAACGGATATTGCAATTTTAGTAGTAGCTGCCGATGATGGAGTGCAACCTCAAACTAGAGAAGCTATCAGTCATGCTAAAGCAGCAGAAGTACCAATTATTGTCGCTATCAATAAAGTAGACAAACCAGAAGCCAATCCCGATCGCATCAAACAAGAACTAACCGAACATCAATTAGTACCTGAAGATTGGGGTGGTGACACCACTATGGTGGAAGTGAGTGCCCTTAAAGGTGACAATTTAGATGAACTATTAGAGATGATTCTATTGGTAGCAGAAGTAGAAGAGCTTTCGGCTAACCCCGATCGCCCTGCTAAAGGTACGATTATTGAAGCACATCTCGACCGCAACCGAGGCCCTGTGGCAACTCTTTTAGTGCAAAACGGTACGTTAAGAGTAGGGGACAGCATTGTAGCAGGTTCGGTTTTAGGTAAAATTAGAGCCATGATCGACGATCGAGGAGAAAAAGTTGAAGCGGCAACTCCTTCTTTTGCAGTAGAAATTTTGGGACTCAATGACGTTCCCGAAGCTGGAGATGAATTTGATGTTTATCCCAACGAGAAAGAAGCTCGTGGGGTAGCAGACAAACGCAGTATCCAACATCGAGATTCTCGCTTACAACAGTCTATGTCATCCCGTCGAGTCAGTCTCAGCACTCTTTCGGCTCAGGCACAGGAAGGAGAACTTAAAGAACTCAACTTAATTATTAAAGCTGACGTACAGGGTTCTGTAGAAGCTATTTTAGGTTCTCTTCAACAGTTACCTCAAAATGAAGTTCAACTGCGGGTATTGTTGGCAGCACCTGGAGAAGTCACCGAAACAGATGTAGATTTAGCAGCAGCTAGTGGTGCGGTAATCATTGGCTTTAATACGACTCTGGCTACTGGTGCGCGTCAAGCAGCAGAACGTGAAGCAGTGGATGTTCGCCAGTACAATATCATTTATAAACTGCTCGATGAAATTCAAGGGGCGATGGAAGGTCTGTTAGATCCAGAAGAAGTAGAAGAAACCCTTGGTCAAGCAGAAGTAAGGGCAGTATTCCCGGTCGGACGCGGTGCGGTGGCTGGTTGTTATGTTCTTTCGGGTAAGATTGTACGTAACTGTCAGATGCGAGTTTTGCGAGGTAATAAAGTCGTTTATCAAGGAGATCTCAACTCCCTCAAACGGATGAAAGAAGATGCCAAAGAAGTAAATGCTGGCTACGAATGTGGTATTGGTTCTGCTAAATTTAATGACTGGCAAGAAAAAGACATTATTGAAGCTTATGAAATGTCATTTAAACGCCGTACTTTAGCATCTGCCAAATAAAATGTAAGTTATTAGCTGTTAGCGGTTTTGTTGGCAGCTACGAACATCTTATAGTCAGCAAACTCCATGTCTTCTTTCCGTTCCGAACCCTTTTTATGGATTCATCTAGCAGGTCTTGCAGTGTTTCCAGCGATGTTAGAACTTACCTGGCTGGGATTGGCCGTAGGTAGCCCTTTGTCGATTGCTAAGATTGAATTATTATTGGTGGGATTGCTGGGAATCATCCCTATATTATGGATGCAGCTGGTCAAACCATTCAATATTTTTGGCATTCTGTTTGTAGCTCTTAAACCCGAAACTTTAACTGTCAGACAAAGGCAGATTTTAGCTCGATTTAAAACAGCAAAACATAAATGGTTAAGTGCGATCGCAGCCGGATTGATGATGCCTCTATTATGGCTGCTAGACCGCTTTGCTCCTTTAGCTATAGGAGTGGTTTCCAGTCTTCCTCAATGGCGTATTTTGGGACTAGCGATCGCTGTGATCGCCTTTTTACTGGCTAATTTATTTTTACAAGTACCCCTAAGTGTCCTCAATGTTTTACTAAGCGATCGCTCGATCATCGATAATATTGACCCTCATGCAGTTGAAAGTATCTCCCAAGATTTCACCTCACCGGGGTTCAAAATCAATAGAATACCATTGGTCGAAATTCAGAATTAGATTATCATTAATCGTGAATCAGGGCAATTGCACTTTAATTTAAACTTTT
This sequence comes from Pleurocapsa sp., assembly GCA_050330335.1. Lineage (GTDB taxonomy): Bacteria > Cyanobacteriota > Cyanobacteriia > Cyanobacteriales > Xenococcaceae > Waterburya. Next base: position 28,466 of record JBHJNX010000093.1, read on the forward strand.
TTGATTACTAATTTGGGGCGGAAATTTTTAAATTGGGGGTTGACAGGGGTTGTTCGCTTATTTTAAAATTATATTCATAATGGGAGTAGTTGCGCTTACTCTCAGGAGTCAAGCCTCCCATTATGAAACTTCATTTTTAATTAAACCACAAACTCCGATCACTTGTCAACGCGCATTCCCATGGGTCAGAAACCTCATCGGGGTCGCTCGTCAAGAAAATCAAGTTTTTTTTAAGTGATCGCTTTTTTAAAAATTAGATTTTGTAGCAATAGTTCAGATCATACCGTAATTATTGATTCGGTTTCAGTAAATTTACTCAAAATTAATTAATCGGCACTGCTAAATATCCGTAGATCCAATGGTGGCGATCTTCGGCAATTGCGAATATAAAAGCAGAGGTAACTATAGGTTATTGCAGTTGTTTGGTTCGCGATCGCCTAGTTAATACCATCACGATTTAAACAACTGACAAGCCTTTAATTTTTCCTTGAAGGAATTGTTTAACGTGATCGGTATTAAAATTATCAATGCTACACCAGGACCCGACACCACAGAGCAAATTTTAACTATTATTCAAGCTCAAAATACTGGTATCACCATCAAAGAAATCAGTAAGAGTATCAATCGCCCCGTATCGATGATTCAGATTTGCCTCAAAAAACTGATATCATCAAAAGATATTTTTGTCCGCAAAAATAAAACTGGCTCTGGATTAATTTACTATCCACGAAAAGTATCAAAAATATGAGTAAAACTCGCTGGAAAACGATCTTATTTTCTTTAGGAATAATTTTATTTTTTACTCTAAATAAGTTCTCCCAAGCCGAATCCAATTCAGATATTCGTTATATCCCTCTAGTGCGATCGCAACACACCATTCATACTGTGATCGTTCCCCATCAAGGTTATTCAGTTATTCCCGTAGTAGAAGCAGAACTTACTCATCTTACCGATTTTGCTACCAAACACAAAGCGATCGCGGCAATTAATGGCGGTTATTTCGATCCAAAAAATCAAAAAACTACTTCTTATATCATTCAGCAAGCAACCATAGTCGCCGATCCTCGCACTAACGAACGACTAATCGATAATCCCGACCTCCAGGCATATTTAGGTAAAATCTTAAATCGTACTGAATTTCGTCGTTATCTTTGTGGCAATACTCCTAAATACGATATTGTTCTACGCTCTGCACCGATTCCTGCTAATTGTCAATTACAAGATGCCTTGGGAGGGGGGCCAGCTTTATTACCCAAAAATACAGCAGTAGCCGAAGGCTTTGTCGCTTACGAAGATGGTAAACTAATTCGTGATGCGATCGCTACTAATAGTCCCAATGCCAGAAGTGCTGTAGGAATCACTCAAGATGGTGACATCGTTTTAGCAATGGTAGCACAGCGATCGGATTTACCAACCAATTCGGGAATATCCCTACCAGATTTAGCTGATTTTTTATCTAGTATTGGTGTAACTAAAGCTATGAATCTCGATGGTGGCAGTTCGTCTGCTCTTTTTTATCAAGATAATGTGGTTTATGGCAGGGTAGATAAGGAAGGAAATAAAATCGAAAGACCGATTAAATCGGTTTTACTGGTTAAAGAAACTGAAAAATAGTCTTGTTATTGATGAAATCGGCTGTAATTGCCTTATTATTATTCGTTCCTGCTTCTAGTATTGGGGTGACTGCGGCATTATTTCTTGCCCCAGGCGCGATCGGTAATGGAATATTTACTTTAGTTAAAATTTGGCTCGTAGTTTTACCTTTATTCTGGACGTGGAAAACCAATCCTGAAGTTTTACGTTTGCCTCGATTGAAAAAACAACAGATATTAGTGGGAATTGCTTGGGGATTGTTGATGTTTGCAGCTATTATTGCTGCTTACTGGTTTTTAGGCAGACAGTCGATCAATTTAACTGCAATTAGAAGGAAGGCGGTAGAAGTTGGCATTACCAATCTCAATATTTATCTAGCTGGCTTTTTTTATTGGAGTTTTATTAATTCTTTTATTGAAGAATGTATTTGGCGGGGTTTTGTTTATTCTCAATGTGCAGTATTAATGAATAGCTTGGTGGCAGTTATTTTTTCGGCGTTGTTTTTTACCCTTCACCACAGTATCGCTCTTTATGGCTACACTCACAATTGGTTAATAGTGGGGGTAGGTTCTTTAGGAGTCTTTCTGGCAGGTGTCATTTGGTCTTTTTGTTATCAAACATCTGGTTCGATTGTGCCTGGTTATATCAGTCATATTCTGGCAGATTTAGCGATCGCTCTTATAGGTTGGCAATTGTTGTTTCCAGTCTAAGTCTGAATTTAACCAATATATTGGTATTGCCTCGGCGATCGCTTTTTATTTGTTTAATTATCTACAGGGTAGGTGCGCTCAACATCAAAATTCTGTCCAACAACCAAGGGAAGATGCGCTGACACCAGACTGC